>JAQWJE010000032.1 GCA_029248525.1 Candidatus Binatia bacterium | reverse complement strand
TGTCGTCACAGCCACGCTGCTCGAACCGCGGACTTCGCCCTGGTCGTCGGTGAACTCGATGTAGATCCGGTAGTTCGCCGGGTCGAGCGGGATCGTGTCCTTCGCTGGTTCGAAGTGGGTCAAGCACTCTGGGATGATCAGAAGCATCGCTAGACTCGGTTGAAGCTCACAATAAGGATCCACGACGGCCTTCCTTGAATTCGCTAGGTCGCTTAGCGCCCATCAACTTCTCATTCTCGAGTGTCTCGAGGAACCGGGGCAGGTTGCGGACCCGCACCAGCGCTATTCCGGCTCAACGCCTCACCTTCTCAGCGTGCCAGAGACAGAGAGCGCCCAAGACGGGTCCAATTCCAGCCTCAGAGTCGGTCCGACTCGGGCGATCTCAAGACTGGTCACCGCTGGCGGTTCTGGATCTGTCACCCTCAAGCTGTCCAGTCCTGGCCAGACACACTCCACCACCCGGAACATGATCTGTTCTCCCTCGGTAAAGGAACGGAGATAGACTGGCACGATGGGGATGTGCGCTGGTGGATCTGGACTCCTGCAAATGGCCGAGGCTGGATAGGCCAGCTTGGTCTTGGCGAGGGTCTCCTTGTCCTCAGACCCGCGACCATGCTTGGCTTCGAGCACCACAAGAACGGTATATCCGTCACGCCTTGCAAGAAACGCGGCGTCGATCTCGACCTGACTCGAAAGGAATACGAACTGCTGGAGCAGTTCTCTGTCCACATCAGGCTCGTAGGAATCGACCTTGCTCAAGAAGACGTCCGAGTCCTTCAGGAAGAAGTCCTCGATGCGCTCGGATCGCGCCAGGGCAAATGCCGTGCCCGTACCCTCCAGAGCTTTCCCCAATCGAAATGGAAAGGCGTTCGCTTCGATCAACTCTGGGGCGAGTCCCGCCAAATTCTGGACGGAAATGTGGTCTGCCGTGTGTCCCTCGATTTCACTCAGTGCCATCGCGAATACCGACATGAAAACGACACTAGCAGAGCTGAGAAGGAAGGCAGGAAACATGAAGGCGCTTTTTGCCCAGAAGCCGCTCTATTCGTCCAATCGGATTCTGCTGCCGGCAGGGTTTCCCGCTATTCGCGCCCCCGGCGAAGCCCTTTAGCGCGCCGAGATGGCTCCGCACCCGGGATCGCAATTCCGATTAAAATCTTGAGCCGGGGACCAATCTCCTGCCGCGGGGGGTGAGGGGAAAGCGGCACCCCTGGCCTCTCCAGGCGCCCTGGTCGTGCTTCTGTGCCTTTGCCTGATCGTGGCGGTGGTATTCATGTACCGGAACGAACTCGGTGTCGTGGATATGCTGTCGACGCCCGATGGCGCGGAGTATCAACCAGGCAATGCGGGATAGGTCGCTAACAGGGTAGGTCGACGGAACCGCGCCGCGTCTTCTCCACCGATTTCAGGTCTTCGGTCCCATCAAGGAGCAACTGGGAAATCATCGGCTGCATCGCTGTTGTGCCGCTTTTTCTGCGCCATGGCCTGCCTTTTTTCGTAACCGTGTCACGTTGTGATCCCAAAGGTCACGCCTCCTCTATGAAAGGCGGATAAGCCGCCTGCTCACGAAAGACCCCTGGGGGTCGGGAGGAAATCATGAAGAGTCTCATTACCACTATTGCCTTGATCACTGTTTCGCTTGTCGGCACCGCCCCGGATGTGTCTGCGGGCGGTCGCGGGCCCGAGGCGTGCGGCGAAAAGCGCGGGAAGCTTGTCTCGATGGCCGTGAAGGATCTGGCGAAGTGCATGGCTACTAAATTTGGCCCGGATCGAGGGATCTGCGAGGAGCGTGCTCAGGAGAGGCTTGATCGATCCTGGACTCGGCAGGATAGCCGCTACGACTGTTCGAACGAGGAGCCTGGTCTCGGAAAGCGCGCGGGAGCGGTTTTAAGAGACCTGATGGGCGGATTCTGGGATGAACCGTCCTGGGGGCTTCCCGAAGAAAATCCGCCCATCGTGGGCGTTTTCAACAAGGTCGTATTCTTTGCCCCGTTCTGTGACTTCGGCCCCCGGGATCACGACACCGAAGCCTCTTACAATGAGGCAGTTGCAGGAAAGGGTTGCTTTCCCGACCTTCAGAAGGAGCACCACGCGAGCGAGCATTTTGGACTCTACAGGAGCAGCGCGCACACAGGAAAGCGTGAACTCAACTTCAGGCAAGCGGGCCTGGCCTGTCAGCGGATCGCGATCAATGCCGACCTGCCTCGTGCGGATCGTGTCGACTACGACGTGTGGGTATCGAACGAGTACATCGGGCCGGACAATCGGTTCGAGCGCTCCGAGGTCCCATACGTACTTCCCTCAGGAGTTCTTGTAGCAAAAGACTGGGATGACCTGACGGACCAGGAAATTCGTCACCCGATCGACGAGGATGCTTTAGGGCGCAACGTCGGGAAAAAAGACGTCCTCACCGGCACTGACCCGCAAGGAATGCCCACCCTCTTTCATGCGAACAACTGGAGTTTCAATGGGTGGTTTCATACTCTGGGCTCCACGTCGCATACGGTCCAAAAATGGACTTCGAACGGCACAAACGATCAATACTACGACGATCCGAGCGGCGTCGACCCGATGGATATTGGTGAGGGGGTCTACTGCTTCCAGCAATAACCCGTCACCCGGGAAGCGACAGAAAGGGCAGCCGGGCGACCGGCTGCCCTTTTCGCGTTCCGGTTCAGAGTTCCCAATCGAGCGAATCCTCTGGCTCGTATGAACAGAAGACCCCGGTACGGATGCTTCGTTCAAAGTGAGCGTGCAACCCCGGGAGTTCCCTGCGAATACGATCCATGGTGGCCTTGATCCGCTTGCGTACCGCAGTGCGCGCTCTCTCGACGTCGGAATTCGTCTTGCGCCGTCGACCACCCAGTCCGCTTGCGCGTTGAACTTCGGTCAGAAGCGCATCGCGTTCGCGGGTGATGCTTTCGATACGTCCGAGATCGGTGTGGTCCTGCGCCTCGAAAAGCTCAGTATCGATTTCGCGCAAGCGTTCTCGATAAGCCGCGAGCGCCTGCTCGTCGAGCGTCTCGATGCCATCGGCCGAAGGGCCGCCGAGCTCCTCGCCGCGGGCGGGTCGTAGCGTGCCCTCTTCCGGGGCTACAACCTGCCCAAGCGTGACGAGTTCCTGTACGTGGAAATCGGTTCGCGGACGGGCGACAAGCGCATGCATGAAAACGAGGCCTCGCTGGTCTCTGAATTGACATTCTTCGCCCCTCCAGCGCAGCCGCCAGATTTCACCATTGCGCTGGAAGCAAGGGCGTGAGCCGGCACCGTCCGGGGTCTCCACGTCGATGGTTTCCCGTTTCAGGCCGAGCGCACCGTGAAGCCGGCGCAGTCTGGGTAGATCGAGGCTCTCGATCCTCTCGCCAGCCTCTGCTGCGAGGGCCAGCGCTTCGTCCCGACGCCCACGGGCGAGCAGGATCCGCGCAAGGTTGATCCGATCTGCGGTGGCAAAGTAGACCAGCCGTGCTTCCTCGTTTTGGGCCAGCGCACTGCGCGCGAGCGTTTCGGCTTCGTCGAGGTCGCCACAAATCTCGGCGAGTGGTGCGAGGAAGCCCGAGATCAGACCAGAATAGGCCAGGACCATCGGTCGAACATGAAACTGGTGCGCAAACGGGCGCAGGAGTTCGAGGAGCATGGCGGACGCACGCGCATGCCTCAGTTCCGCAGCAGCTTCCGCGTAGAACAACATGCATGCGAGCCAGTCCTGCTTGCGCGCAACCGACGAGAACTCGTGATCGGCAAGCGTGTCGAGAGTGTCTCGTGCGCTGGAAGGGTCCTCGGAGCGGGATACCCCCTTGGTGATCGCGGCCTGGACCACCTCGCCTCCGCCGTCAAAGAGGCTTGAGAGAACAATGCCCTCGTGGCCTCGGCCTTCTCGCGAGCTCGCACGGCGGTAATGCCTTTCCTCCAGAGGAACCAGGCCTTCAATCGGTAGCCACTCCCCGGTGAATTCCTCGAGTTGGCTATGGGTCACGAAAGTGGCTGCATAGGCGAGGATGTACGCTGTGGTGGAATGTGCCCCTGCGAGGCTCTGTGCCATCTCCCCGACAGCGGCCTCGCGATCGACTGCCGCGACGGCTTCGGCAGCACGGCGATGGTGATGCAGCCACGAGTACCGGTGCCCATGCTCCTGGCGAAGAAGGCTGTACATCCGGTCCCCTGCCGCAGCGGCCGCGCGGCGATCACCTAGCGCGGAGCATTCTTCGAACTCGATCGATGTGAGTGCCAGCTCGACTTCAACCTCCGCCACCGGCCCCATCTCGCGAAGTTGCCGCACCGTTTCGATTCGTTTCTCGGGACTCTCTCCCCAAGGGTCGCAGTAGAGAGCGACAAATGCCGGGAAAACTCCACGTTCGCCATCGAGCGCGTCCCAGCGCCGCCGGGCCTCCCGGGCGATGGCAGCTGCCTCGTTGGTTCGTTCGACACCCGGTAACATCTGCAGCACGAATGCCTTCCCCGCGAGGACTTGCGGCAGCTCCCGCGCATCGCTGGGAAGTTTCCCAATCAAATCGTCCATCGCTTCGAGGAGCACCGCCTTCACCTCGGCGTCGCAATGGATGAAATCAGCGAGTTGAAGAATACCGAAGAAGGCCGATACCTGCCGCTCGACCCCCTCTTCGCGAGCGAGGCGCAGGATTGCCGTCAGTCTGTCCCGTGCCCGGCTCGTGTCCTCTCCGATAGCCGCGTCAAATTCTGCGACCAGAAGATTCAGCCGCAGGCCGGGCTCGCCCGTCTCCCCGCCACGAAGGAGCGCATCGAGACCCGCGGAAGCCCATTTCCCCGCCAGCGGATGCACGCCGACCCGGTTTGCTTCTTTCGCAGCTTGCAAAGCCCAGCGTGCGGTAACTTCCGAAGGGATCCGGTCGCCCGCCGCAATGGCATGACGGGCAATCGCGTCCACATCCGGTATGCGACCCTGCTCAACCCGTCGGAGCAGCGCCATTGCCAGCGCCGCGTGTCGTGACGCGAGGCCGGCGGAGTCCAGCGTCTCCGAGATCGCTCCACTGACCGATGCGGGATACAACGACAGCGACGTGCTGGTCGCGTCTTCCTCGATGCGGATCATGGACATGGTGCCCATAGCGGAGACGCGGGTGCGAATGTCTGCCTGGCTGGTGTTCAGCACGACCGCCACCAGGGCATCGTCAACAGGTCCGTCACAGATTGCACAGACCTCGACCAGTTCTCGATCTTCCCGGCCCAGCCGACGGTACCGCTCTCGCGCGAGATTTAGAACCCGGTCACGAATTGGGATATCCGAGCCTGCGCTGAAGTCCCGGTTTGCCGCGAGAGAGTGGGCCAGGAGAGGAACTCCACCCGTAATGGCCATCGCGGCCCCAACGCCACCGATCGCTTCGGTTGTTTCTTCCCCGAGCAGCGTCTCAAGTGCCCCGTGGCCCAGCGGCTCGACCCGCAAGGCACGGTCACCCGCCGCGGCTACCAGCTCATCCACGATCCGGGATTGCCCTTCTGTTTCTTCCGAATCCAGCGTGGCTGCCACCACCACCAGGAAGGGGTGGTCTTCGAGACTGTCGGCTATGATTCGCAGGAGTGCCAAGGACGCCGTGTCGAGATTTTCGCCACCATCCACTGCGAACACGACGGGATGTCGCGCCGTGACTCGGGCAAGCAGCTCGCAGAGCTGCCCCGCAAGGTCGTGCGATCCGCCCGCTCCTCCGGGAATCATGGGTTCCGTCCGCGCCGGATCAATGCTCCCATCCAGCATCAACTTCCGGGAAAGCTCGCGACATTCCGGGAGTCCGATTCTGCGCAACAGGGTGGGCCAGGGCCACGGCGGGCGTGACCGGGCCCCGCGTTCCACGGTCGCCGCACTTGCGTAGAAGCCCGCGGCATTCGCCTGCCGAGCAATTTCCTCAAGCAATACCGATTTGCCCACCCCCAGCGAGCCGCTGACCAGAGCGATCCCACCATGGCCGGCCGCCGTCTCCTGGAGCCAGGAACTGCATACCGCCACTTCTCGCTCTCGCGCGACAAGCGGGGTATTTTCGGTTGCAAATGAAGCGCTCACGAGTCGCTGTCTAGCATCCTCGACCAGCTTTCGCCGACATTCGACAGCTCCTCAAAAAATCCGGGATGCGGCGTTGCCGCGCCAACCCGTGCGACCGGAGGCGGAGCGCCACGTGAAATGCGCCACCTAGATCGCAGAGCCGAGAAGGGCGTGAAGAATCCCCAAATGCTCGGCGTCGTCGGCCCGCGCCTTCTCTGGTCGGTCGGGCTGCAGCAGATGGTCGCCCAGCCGCAATGTTCCCCGGAACCGCTCAACCGGACGGGACGGCCGTTCGTTCATCCGCCACCCAGCGGCCCGGAGGACCGAATCCATGGCCTAACAGGCAGGTCCGCAGGCCTCGCCGAAGACGACCTACGGGTTGAGTCCGGGCGAGGCTCTGGTCTGGCTCACGGACGTCGACAATGACGGATCGTCGCATTCCGAGACAAGGCGCGCCAACGTACGAGATTGAGTCTGTCTGAGACAGGCAAACCGGCAGAGTTGGGGTGGGGTAGCGCTTCGGCGTGCAAGACTCGGCCCAGATTCGGATTGGCCTATCAGGGTCGTTGAGGCGAAAAGCGCCCTACCACCGTTGGCCTGAGACTAGGCGCCATTTGCCTGATTTGTAAAGCGTCAGTTGACGGCAGAATTCCGCCCACGACCGAGGAGAACTCACCAGCCGCCGAATTGCCCGACCCTGCAATAATGGAACTCATGAGACCCGATCGGGCCGCACAGGCAAATCTTTTGTTCGGGAGTCTCATGCAGATGCCCAACGCTACCCCATCCTGACTCGCCACCGAAGAGAGGGAGGGCCGCATTGGGCCCCCACCTCCCAACAATGGTCGAGACCGCGTTAGCGGCAGAGCAACGCGGTGCCACTTCCGTTG
>JAQWJE010000031.1 GCA_029248525.1 Candidatus Binatia bacterium | reverse complement strand
TCTCCGAGAAGTTGCAATGATGTCTCGAGGCGCTAAAATTAAAAGAACTCATGAGTAATCCGCGCTTCAAAATCTGGTCTTCCGTCGGCAAGAAACTCCTGACCGGAGTCACCGGAATCGCCCTGATCGGTTTCATTATCGGGCATCTGGCCGGCAATCTTACCCTTTTGGTCGGCGGCGAGCTGTTTAATGCCTACGCCGAGAAACTCCACCAGCTGGGGTTCCTCTTGTACGTCGTGGAAGTCGGCCTGGTGCTGCTCTTCCTGACGCATATTGTGCCGGCGCTGGCTGTTCATCTCGACAAACGGAAGGCTCGAGGCGTGCAGAATACGATCGTCCAGAGCAAGGGCGCCCAGTCCAAACAAACGATTTTCTCGCGATCGATGGCCGTGACCGGGATGATCCTGCTGGCATTTCTCGTGATCCATATCATCCAGTTCCGTTTCGGCCCGAATATCGCCGACGGATACGTGACGCTGGTCAATGGCGAACCGGCGCGCGATCTCTACCGACTGGTGGTGGAGGTCTTCAAGGACCCACTCTGGGTCGCCTTTTATGTTTTCTGCATGTTGCTTCTCGGAAGCCACCTCCGACACGGAGCCTGGAGCGCCTTCCAGTCCATTGGTATTCTGAGCAACCCCATGCGCCCCCTGGCCTACTCGGCAGCAGGAATCCTTGCTGTAGCGGTTGCTGTGGGCTTTCTGGTCTTGCCCCTCTGGCTCTGGCTTGTGGCGCCCATGCCCCTGCCGGATCCGGCCATTCAAGCCCTGGTGACGAAATAATGGATTTCGATATCGTCGATGGAACTCTCTCGGACGGCGCCCCGGACGGGCCGATCGAAACTCGCTGGGATCGGCACCGATTCGATCTGAAGTTGGTCAACCCGGCCAATAAGAGAAAGTACAAGATCATCGTGGTCGGTACTGGTCTCGGTGGGGGCGCGGCCGCCGCCTCGCTTGCCGAACTCGGCTACGATGTCATGAACTTCTGCATTCAGGATACACCACGCCGCGCCCACTCGGTCGCGGCGCAGGGCGGCATCAACGCCGCCAAGAACTACCCCAACGACGGGGACTCGGTCTGGCGCCTGTTCTACGACACCGTCAAAGGCGGCGACTTCCGCTCCCGCGAATCGAACGTCTATCGACTGGCCCAATGCTCGGCCAATATCATTGACCAATGTGTCGCACAGGGTGTCCCCTTTGCCCGGGAATACGGCGGCACCCTCGCCAACCGCTCGTTCGGCGGGGCTCAAGTTTCGCGAACTTTTTATGCGCGAGGCCAAACGGGCCAGCAGCTTCTCCTCGGTGCCTACAGTTCTTTGATGCGGCAGGTCGCGGCGGGCAAAGTGTCCATGATGCCACGGCGCGAAATGCTCGATGTCGTCCTCGTGGACGGGCACGCGAAAGGCATCATCTGCCGCAATCTGGTGACCGGTGAATTGGAGCGCTACGCAGCAGACGCCGTCTGTCTGGCGACCGGTGGTTACTCCACAGTCTATTTCCTCTCGACCAACGCGGTGAACTCCAACGCAACGGCCGCCTGGCGCGCCCACAAACGCGGCGCCTTCTTCGCCAACCCGAGCTTCATGCAGATCCATCCGACCTGCATCCCCCTGCAGGGCTCGTCCCAATCCAAACTGACTCTGATGAGCGAGAGCCTGCGCAACGATGGTCGGATCTGGGTGCCGCAGAAAAAAAAGGACGACCGTCGCCCCAAAGATATTCCGGAAGACGAGCGCGACTACTTCCTGGAAAGGCGATATCCTTCCTTCGGCAACCTCGTGCCGCGCGACGTGGCCTCTCGTGCCGCCAAACAAATCTGCGATGAGGGTTTTGGTGTGGGCTCGACAGGCCTTGCCGTCTACCTCGACTTCGCCGAAGCCATCAGTCGACTCGGCCAGGAGAACGTCGAACAGAAATACGGCAACCTCTTCGAGATGTATCGCGAGATCACCGATGAGAGTCCCTACGAAACTCCCATGCGCATCTACCCCGCGCCCCACTACACCATGGGCGGCCTGTGGGTCGATTATAATCTGCAGACCACGATCCCCGGTCTCCATGCGCTGGGCGAGGCCAACTTCTCCGACCACGGTGCCAATCGGCTCGGCGCAAGCGCTCTGATGCAGGGTTTGTGCGATGGCTACTTCGTCATTCCCTATACGGTCGGCAACTACCTCGCCGACCAGACCCCCGGTTCGGTTTCCACCGAGGACGATGCCTTCGGTGAAGCCGAGGCCAATGTCCGCGATTCCGTCGACCGATTGCTCGCAGTCAAGGGCGAGAGGACCCCGCGCGACTTCCATTGGGATCTCGGGCGCACCCTGTGGGATAATGTCGGGATGTCGAGAAACCCGGATGGAATTCGGGAGGCAGTGACTCATATCCGGAAACTGCGAGAAGAGTTTTGGCAAAACGTTCGGGTCGTGGGCAACGGAGACACCATGAACAAGGCACTCGAATATGCCGGACGCGTGGCCGACTATCTCGAACTCGGGGAACTCATCGCAATCGACGCATTCAACCGAGATGAAAGCTGCGGCTGCCATTTGCGAACCGATCACCAGTCGCCCGAGGGAGAAGCCCTCCGTCGCGATGATGATTTTTCTTACGTATCTGCCTGGGAGTATACCGGTGATCTGGGCCGACCAAGATTGAACCGCGAGAAGCTGGATTTCGAAAACGTTCACCTCGCGGTACGGAACTACAAGTAATGGCAAACGTGGAAAATCGCTCCTACCAATTGCGTGTCTGGCGTCAGGCCGGGCCGAATAATCCAGGGAAACTGGTCGACTATCGGGTGAAAGATATCGACCCCAGCCTCTCCTTTCTGGAGATGCTGGACCATCTCAACGAGACTTTGATCAGCGAGGGGGAAAACCCCATCGAGTTCGAGAGTGATTGTCGAGAGGGTATCTGCGGTGCCTGCGGTGTCGTGGTCGACGGACGCCCCCACGGCCCCGTTCCGAATATCACCACCTGCGCCCTGAGGATGAGAGAGTTCTCCGATGGAGCCACCATCACGGTCGAACCCTTCCGAGCGACAGCCTTCCCGCTGGTGAAAGACCTCGTCGTTGACCGCAGTCCGTTCGATCGGATCATGCAAAAAGGCGGCTATTGCTCCGTCAATACCGGTCAGGCACCCGAGGCCAACAATCTGCGCATCGGCAAGGACACCGCCGAGATGGCCATGGACTCTGCGGCCTGCATCGGCTGCGGCGCGTGCGTGGCCTCATGTCCCAACGCATCCGCTTCCCTCTTTGTCGGTGCCAAGGTCCGGCAGCTCTCGCTGCTCCCGCAAGGTGACGTGGAGAGAGCGACGAGAGCCCTGGGGATGGTCGATCAGATGGATGCGGAAGGATTCGGAGACTGCTCCAACCACGGAGAATGCGAAGCCGCATGCCCCAAGGCGATCTCGATCGGAAATATCTCGACGCTGCGACGCGAGTATATGCGTGCCTTGACCAAGGCTTGACCAACCAAAAATTCCCGGCGATATCCTTGGACCGCCTGCAACAGCGGACGAATTGCCACCCGCGATTCAGCCGTGGCTATTCTTCGACGGGAAGGCCGACCAACCGCATCAGAGCAAGAGCATTGGAACGGGTAACCACACCCTCTTGCAGCCGATAATCAAAATGCATTTCGTCGCCTGAGAACCTGTCTTCGAAATGGACATTGGTTGCCGCGACATCCGGGGCCTCGGCGATCGCCGTGATCGCAAGATCATGAGTCGTCGCTACACCGACGCTCCCGCGATGGAGAAAGGCCCGCAAGACAGCCTCGGCCCCGATCCGGCGGTCGTGGGAGTTCGTACCAGAGAGCAACTCGTCGAGCAGAAACAACAGCGGACGGTCTCCGTCCGCGATCTTCATCAGACACGCCAGGCGATCAATCTCTGCCTGAAAGCGCGACCGGTTATCCAGCAGGGAGTCTTCGGTCCCGATGCTCGCGCCCACACGAAGCGGCGTGATCGAGAGCGCCGATGCCCGCACGGTCGCACCTGCTTGTGCCAAAATCGCGTTCACGCCGATCGAGCGCAAAAGCGTGCTCTTCCCCGACATATTCGAGCCGCTCACCAGCAGAAGTGAGGTTTGCGTATCGAGGCGCACATCGTTGCCCACGGCATCTGCGGACGGCAGTAACGGATGCGCGAGACCCTCTGCAACAAAAGACGGCGGCCCCTCGCCAATTCCGGGAAAAATCTCATCGGGTGCCTCATAGGCATGCGATGCGAAGGAGAGTAGTGCCTCGAAGCAGCCGACCGCCTGCAACCAGCCGAGCGTATCTTTCGAGAACCCCGTTCGCCATCGCTCCAACGAGGCGAGGATATGGATCTCCCAACCGATCAGGAGGGCCAGCGGAACAAACATCAGGTTATG
>JAQWJE010000030.1 GCA_029248525.1 Candidatus Binatia bacterium | reverse complement strand
GCCGGACCCCTTCACGCAAAGCGATTCGATCTCTCGTCCCAGAATATCGGTTTGGAGCGTCTTCACGGAGGTGTTCCCACCGCCATGCATTACCAAGTCGTCATCGCGCCCGATCAGGCGAGATGTATAGACCCGAAGGGCAATATCCTCTCCCCATTGACCGTAGGAAACATGAAGGCCCTTTTTGCCCCAGCGACGGTATGTGGTTTGTTCCGGCCAGGACCGTTTCGGTCTCCTGGTGAGGATTGAAATGGGATTCAAGCCAAGTACTTGACCTGTCGCAACTGGCAATTTGGCGTGTTCTGGAGCCGTGTCCAATGTACGTTCGCCGGAGGTGCCTGATCTTGCAGTTGACGGTAGGAAACATGAAGGCCCTTTTTGCCCAACCGACGCTCTATTCGTCAAGCCGAATCAGGCCACAAGCAGTCGCCAAATCGCCTTCCCGCCCGTGGCGGAGCCGCTGGGCGGCGGCGAGGATAAGTGGGTCAAAGTCAGGCAGGTGAAGGATTGGGACAGCCCACCGGAAGAACTGCAGGACTGAACCCTCGCCGTCGACGTGATTGAACTACGGAATAATCAGGTCAAACACCGCGTGCTCGATCCCGTCACTGCCGACCTCCAGAGCTACCGCCAAACCCTCGACCGCCCAAGGGTCCGCCTTCAAAAACGGATCACCGACAAAATACATCTGCGTCGTGAGCAACTCGACGCCCTCTCTCCAGACCTTGAAGTGTACATGCGCGGGCCGATACGCCCCGAGGGCCTGATACCATCCGGGCTTCAGCGTCCGGAAAGAATATTGTCCGTCCCCCTCCGTCACTGTGAATCCTCGGTAACGCATTTCTTCGCTGGCATTATCGTAGAGAACGTCGGCATCAGGAGTCAGTTCCTCAACGCTGATGGTGGTCGGATACCCGTGCCAGACCTCCACGGTTGCATCCCCGATCGGACGACAGGTCGTATCCAGCACGCGCCCGGAGATGGACAACGCGTTTCCGGCGTCCGCATACAGGTCGAGGTTGGTGCGCTCGGGCGATCCTGGTCGCCAAAAGGGCCCCTCGATATCCGCAGGCGTCTCCATGCAACGCCCAGACGCACCTGACGTTCCCTCCTGCCCCGAACTACCGCACCCCGTGAGGAACATCAGAACTCCGCCACTGGTGCCGAGGAAAAATTGTCGCCGAGTCCAGCCGAATCCTTCTACAGGGTTGGACTTCCCAAGAGTAGTTGATGACTGCCTCAATTTTCATCCCTCCCCGTTGGATAATTCACACTCGCTCGCAAACATGAATTGCAGACCACCGTTAGCCTAGGCGAGCGAGATTGGTAAGCGGTGTTTTCGAATTCGGCGCTTTCGAGCGCCAGAAATCCGAGACGCCCGGCGGGGTCGCCCCCCTCGATCTGACCCGTGCGATCGCGTGGATCCACCGGGCCTTCAAACGGCGCTCGCGGCTTCCCCCTCCGGGCGACAGGGCAATCTTCACGTTGTAAGACGGTAGGAAACATGAAGGCCCTTTTTGCCCAAGCGACGCTCTATTCGTCAAGCCGAATCCTGCCACAAGCAGTCGCTAAATCGCCTTCCCGCCCGTGGCAGAGCCGCTGGGCGGCTGTTCTCCGAGAGTCCCGAAAACGGCCACTGTGTCAATTTTGTGCCAATTCACTTTGCCACCCCTTCGACCGCGGCCCGCATCTCGGTGTCCGAGAGGTGTGCGTAACGCTGAGTGGTCTCGATATCGACTTGGCCGGGGAGCTTGGAGACGGTGTAGAGCGGCACTCCACTTTGCACCAGGCGGCTGGCAAAGGCGTGGCGGAGGTCGTGGAATTTCAGACCCTCGATGCCGGCCTCGGCGCACGAGAGCCGCCCTGCGGCATCGACGGTCTTGTTGCCCATCCGAGTTTTGCCCGCCCGGAGATCTCGACCCCAGTGGGAAACGTACCCTGGGAAGACGAACCCGCCTGCCCACCGGCTGCCCAAACCACGGCAAGTGATAGTCGGGGCGCGGGCTTGCGCGCAAGGTTGTTGATCCGAGCCTTCTCCACCTCTCCCGAGATTGGACCCGGCATTCAATAATAGTGACTGCGAGCACCTTGACGCCCTTTCACGACTGAACCTTCCTACCAAAACGCCTCCCAGCGGCTCCGCCACGGGCGGGAACGGCGGGAAACGCTGCCGGGCGCAGAATCGGGATGGAAGAATAGAGCGCCTTCTGGGCAAAAAGGGCCTTCATGTTTCCTAGCGTCTGGCTGCCCCGAAAGCGGGCGAGGTTTACGGCTGCGAGGCGCTCGAATCCAAAAGTCCTGACGTCTGCTATCGTTCTATCGACGATCTTGCTAGAAAACGAAAGATGGAGAGGGTCTGAGTTTGCGCGCGAATTTTGGACGACTCGTGGCGAGTATTGTATTAGTGGCTCTCGTCACTGGATGCGCAGCTATTCGATCGATGCAGGGCAAGGATCCGGAGTACGACTGCGCTGAGTACCGTTACGGCGAGTTGCTATATGAAGAGCTTGTTTTATACCCCGAACCGTTTTGGCGAGAGAACCTGATAAAGCCTGGTTACTGTAAAGAACATCCGCTTCTAGAGGGTTGGGCATTTGCGCTCCGGCAGGACATCGATGCCTACTTCAGAAAGGTGCCCAGACAGGATGAGGTGATTGTCACCCACTCCGAACTTGGCGGGGCGAACTATGTCGTTCTCGGCAAAGTCCGCTGGCCGGTTTTCGAGGGGGCCGACGGCTTCGCGTGCACGGAGGGAGTCCTTGCGGGAAGAGCCCTTCAGGTCTTTCCGGATGCCGACGCAGTCATTGTTGGGCAGTCGCAGTCGGCGCCAGCCGACACTTCAGGCAATGCGTGGCAGAGCATGCTCGGTTCTATTGGAAGCTCGACTACGATTCGGATGACGCCAAGTTACTACTTGAAGATTGACCAAGCTCATTCTCCGGATTATTGGATGACCTATGCCTGTGGCGGAATTGCCGTTCGGTTTGTTGCCCATGCGGATGCGGAAACCGGAGAAAGTCGCTGAGGGCTCTGGGGCAAGGGGAGTAGCCCCCAGAGATCGCTTCGCCCATGCTGGTAGCCCTTCATCTGGCCCGCCCGGGGGCTCCGCCACGGGCGGGAAGTGCTGTCGGTGGTAAAATCAGGATGGATGAATAGAGCACCGCTTGGGCAAAAAGGGCCTTCATGTTTCCTACCGTAAGGGACGTTGGGACAATGGGAGAGTCCCGATTTCCTGAGACGATCTGGGTGGCTCAATTCCAAATTGTTACCAGGCCTTGAGGCTGAAGGAGTCGGAGCGACTGGAAGCAGAAGAGTGTGCGGGAGGCCTGCCCTGATATCGCGCACTTCAGTCGAGCCTTACCTCATAGCTTCGTAGCCCCAGGGCGTGTTCCGTTAGGGCTAGTTTTCAGAATTCGCGCTCCAGCATCAGACCAAGCTCCAACTGACGGTAGGAAACATGAAGGCCCTTTTTGCCCAAGCGACGCTCTATTGGTCAAGCCGAATCCTGCCACAAGCAGTCGCTAAATCGCCTTCCCGCCCGTGGCAGAGCCGCTGGGCGCAATGTGAGCGTTCAGATTTCCGGAGAATACCTGGGCAGTTCAATTCCAAAG
>JAQWJE010000029.1 GCA_029248525.1 Candidatus Binatia bacterium | reverse complement strand
ACGCCGTCTCGACGCCTCCTCCCGCCAGAATGGAGCCGGCCAGGACGCCTGCTGCCAGAATGGTGCGAAATCCCTTGATGATCTGGTGATTTTCTCGAGTTTTCATCGTCTCTCCCTTTCTTGCCGGCGTTCGGCCGGTGTTGTTTTGGTTCGGCGGGTGGCCTGTGGGCCGGATGCCGTGGTGTCTGACAGAGAGGCGTGAAATTTGACGGCACGGTGTGCCGTTTGGGGGGAGGCCGGTCGGCGCCTCGCCCTTCGTGCGACACCGGATGGGACTGTCGAAACCAGAGCCACGAGAACTTTCGAGCCGGCGTCGGGCCATGGCGGGCGACTCTTGATTGTCGGGGATGGCAATTGTTCGGTTCGGGGCACCGGCGGAACTCCGACCCAAAAACGGGAAAGCCAGCTCAAGACTCTGCGGGATCTCTACAAGCGCAAATTGATTTCCGAGTCCGAGTACGAGAACGAGCGCAAACGGGCGATTCAGGATTTTGGTAACGCCAGTCGCTGAGTTTCGAGTTCTGCCGCCGCACGATGCGTGCGCGGTCCGTCAATCTCCGATCCGGATCTCGAGAATCAGAGCGCAGTGGTCCAGCTTCCACTTTCCGAAAAACTCCGGCCGGTACTCTGCCGCGACGACTTTGATCTCGGGCGTGACAAAGGCATGGTCGACGGTGGATGAGGATTCGTTCTTCAGGCTCCGAAAGCTGGGCCCGCCACAGGCAGGCGTGACGACGCGCCATCCATCGGGCACCATCCGGGCTTCCTTGGGCGATCGTTCCGGGTTCAGGTTAAAGTCCCCGATCACCACGCCGCAAGTAAGGTGCCTTGCGACCGAATCCCAGCAGGTTTTGCGATCCGCGGCGACCTTGAATGCGGGTGCCCGCAGTCCGGTGAGGGTGAGGTCACCGATCTCGACTGCGAGGTGGTTGGTTTGAGCGGTGTGGGTCGGGACCGCGGGCAAGGGGGGGAGCACGCGCATCGGTTGATTGGCGGCAATGCCGATCTGGTTGTGAAAGCCGCGCTTTCTTGGGGTCTGCTCGGAGGTCTCGACGTGGGGCCAGTGGTGCGTCAGGGCTTCGCGGTACTCCGGGGTTTCGACGAACTCGGTCAGAACGAGTGCGTCAAGGTTCAGATTGGCGAGGGACTGCAGAAGGTCGGCGGGCACGGACTTCGGGGCCCGGGTTTGGTGGGCGACGTTCAGGGTGGCGATGCGCATGGGGTAGGGCGTAGTAGGATTTCTGATGGCCAGCAAGGGGGGCTTTGGCCGAGGGGGTTTTCGGTCGTGCGTTTATGCTCTCTTGTGTTTCCGGTATTTAGAGGTCTTTGAAACCGACCAGATTTGCGATAGCGCACTCTTCGTACGTGACGGCAAGGGAGTGGTCTCAGGTTGGGCGGTATTCGCTTTCGACATCGGCGCGGTTTGGTGTCTGATCAGTTCCCGGTGAAGCAAGGAGAGTCCAATGCCCCGATTTGAACGAGCCCAGCATATTCTGGAGGCCGCGGTTGAGTGGCGCGACCGCTGTTTGTTGGATGAGGGTTCCGTTCTATCGGAGAAGCAACTTTGGACACGGGAGAATTTCAGGGAACTCATCCGCGACTACGTCGAGAACCCGGACGAGGGCGAGGGGAGTTTCTTTCAGAAGTTGAAAGGGCAGCTCGCGCCGGCCGCCCCGGCCGTCAATCAGCTGGCCGCCGAGATGTTCTGGGTTATGTATCTGGTGATCGCACAGGGTGCGATGGGCGGGGAGACAAAGCGATCGCAAATCCGGGATGTGTGGAGTTGGTCCGGAGAAACGCTGGAGGATGAGGTCGCTGGCCTTGGTCTGCCAATGGATGATGGTGTGGCGAACCCTGGTACCGCGTATCAGACCCACCGGTGGCGGGAGTTTCGATTCTTCATCACGTCGCTTGCGCGATGGTTCGACCTTCCCCTTGAGTCGCGCCGGAATCTCCTCGAGGACCCGTGGGGATATGCGGCATGGCTTGACGAATGCGAGGGTGTCGAGGGCCGCCAGCTTCGACACGCTTTGGTGTTTTTGCTCTTTCCTGACGAATTTGAGCCCATCGTTTCGCGGAGCAACAAGAGAGATATTTGCACGGCGTACGAGAAAAAATGGGGCGAGGGTGCCAAGACTGACTTGAAGAATGCTGTCGAGGTAGACCGGGCCCTTCTGGAAATCCGGCGGAAGCTTGAGTCGGAGGCTAAGCCGGGCGAGCTGATTCTGTTTTATCGCGAGCCCTACAGTTCGGTCTGGAAAAAAGGAAAGCCGTCGAACTTCGAGGGCCAGGAGAAGGAACCCACGGAACCGGAGACGGAAGCGGATTTCCAATCTGCACGTGTCTGGTTTTCAAATCGGTTCGGCAGCGCTTCGGTCTGGATGCTCAGTGCGGGAGAGGGGGGCCGGCTTTGGGAAGATTTCCAGTACTCCGGTCTCATCGCGATTGACTGGAGACTGGGCGATCTCACACAATACGAATCTCGAGCCGCGATGGGAGACGCGCTAGGCCTCGGGAATCGATACAATGATTCGCTCGCGCTCTGGCAGTTTGCCCATGAAATGAAGCCCGGAGACGTTGTGATCGCCAAGCAGGGCCGCACTCGCCTGCTTGGTTGGGGCGTTATCACCGGCGATTACGAATTCGATGAAGACCGGCCAGAAGCTCCGAACATCCGCAGTGTGGATTGGAAGTGGACGAAAGGCCTGCAAGTGCCGAAGGCGCGCAGCTTTGCGGTCAAGACCCTGACGAATTTTACCCGCGATCCCTACAAGGTTTGGGTCCGAGATGCATTTGGCTGGATGGAGGCGGACGCGCCAGACGCGCCGGAGCCGTCACTTCCCTCTCCTCCCTACGAACTGGGCGAGGCATTGGAAGATGTTTTCCTCTCGTCGGCAGAATTCGTGCAAATTCTCGACTCCATCAACCTTCGCAAGAATCTGATCCTGCAGGGCCCGCCGGGTGTGGGAAAAACATTTATTGCCAAGCGGGTTGCGTGGAGCGTGATCGGTTCCAAAGTCGATGACTGTATCGAGATGGTGCAATTTCACCAGTCGTATTCCTACGAAGATTTCGTGCAGGGCTGGCGCCCAACGGAGAGCGGTGGATTTGTCCTGCGGGATGGGGTCTTTCTGCGCTTCTGCGACAGGGCGCGTGAGCGCCCCGATCGACGTCATGTTTTCATCATCGACGAGATCAACCGAGGCAATCTTTCGAAGATTTTTGGCGAGCTGCTCATGCTGATCGAGTCGGATAAAAGGGGCGATGCATTTTCCATACCGCTCACCTATGCCCAGGGGGAAGAGCGGTTCTCGGTGCCCGAGAATGTCTACATTCTGGGTATGATGAATACCGCGGACAAGTCGCTTTCCCTCGTGGACTACGCGCTACGCCGCCGTTTTGCGTTTTCCTCGTTGCGCCCCTCGTTTAACTCGGACGGATTCGAGGCCTATCTGGCCTCGATGGGTGTGGAGGCAGATTTGATCCGCCGCATCATTGAGAAGATGTCCACCTTGAACGAGACCATTCGAGGGGATGACAAGGAACTCGGCCCCGGATTTGAAATCGGTCATAGCTATTTTGTTCCCCCGGAGGACCAGGACGCCATCGATGAGGAATGGTACGCGCGCGTGGTACGGACGCAGATTCAGCCGCTGCTTGCCGAGTATTGGTTCGATCAACCCCAAAAGGCACTCGACCTAGTCGAGGAGCTTCTGGCTTGAAGATTCCGATCGCCAATATCTACTACCTGCTCTGCTACGCGTGGGGGCACGCGGATCAGTCGGACCTGGTTTCGCTATCGGAGTTGCGCGGTCTGGAGCGGGTGCACGACCTCCTTGGCAAAGTTCTCGCCCACGGCACGCGGCGATTGGTAAAGCAGGGGTTGGCGCGCGACTACCTGGACCGCGTCGAAGATCTGGCAGGGGTGCGGGGCAAGATCCTGCCCTCGGAAATGGTGAAAAGGGCGGTTCGATCCAGCGGCCGGGTGACCTGCAAGTTTGGCGAACTCTCTGTCGATACGCCCGAAAATCGGATCCTCAAGGCGACCTTGGGGTTAATTGAGGGCGTGGACGGGCTCGACCAAAGGGTGCGTCGTGAAGTGCGCGAGGCTCGACGGCGCCTTGCGGGAGTGGCCGACGTCGCCCTCGATCGGAGGCTTTTCACAAGAGCGCGTGCTGCGGGTAATCGGCGCCTTTATCGGTTCTTGATTTCGCTTTGTTTGCTCGCATACGAGAGTTCGCTCGTGGATCAGGGTGACGGCGCCACGCGTATCTTTGACTTCCGCGATGATGAAGCGCAGATGTGGCGTATTTTCGAGGAGTTCGTGACTCGGTTCTATGCGCAGGAACAGATTCGATACACGGTCAATCGCAAGGGAAGGGCGATTCAATGGGCGGATGTCTCCGCGGCCTCAGAGGCCGACCGAGCGCATATTCCCAGAATGGAGGCGGACCTGATTCTCGAGGCCACGGATCGTCGGATCATCCTGGATTGCAAGTTTTATCGCGAGGCGTTCTCGAGTCGAGGCGCATCTGAGAAGTTGCACTCGGGGAATTTATATCAAATTCTCACTTACCTGCGTAATCGTGAAGAGACCGTCCCGGCGGGCCCGCGCCATGAGGGTGTTCTGCTCTATCCCGTCGTCGACAAGGCAATTGGGGTGGATGTGCAGCTCGAAGGATTCCGCGTACAGGCGCGAGGCGTCAACCTTGCGCGAGAGTGGTGGGAGATCCGCGACGAGATGCTCGCGGTTGTGAACTGACCGGGCTCATTTTGAATACTTCACGGGACCGCTCGTGGTGATTTGGTGGGTCGGCCGAGCCTAGCCGATTCTCCGAGCCGCTTCCTTGGCCAACGCATCATCGCCCTCCCGGGCAAGATCTCCGAGTTCTCCGCGTCCTCCCCGTTTTGCAAGGGCGAGCTCGACGTAGCCGCGTCGCGCTGCGTCCTGCATGTCTTCTCGGATCACCACCGAGAAT
>JAQWJE010000028.1 GCA_029248525.1 Candidatus Binatia bacterium | reverse complement strand
GGCGGGGTAAAGGGCCCGTCATTCAGAGGATCGCAGCCCTCGAAGTATGCGTAACAGTAGTTGTTGATCGCCGTCGGATCCGATCGTCGATTCCGGTAGCCCTCCTCGTCCAGGCGATCGAGGCAGGCGGAACTCGAGGCCCCGACCGAGTAGGCGACCGGGCATTGGTCGTGGCGGCCTGACTCACCTAGGTAGGAAATATTCTCCGTATACATATGATCCATCCAGGAATCGCCGATGGAGCCCGAATGCGCGTCCCGAGCAAAGCGACGGTAGTCGGCGTCAAAACTCGATCCGATCGCCATGACCCCGTGGAAGGCCGTCAGAATATGCAGGCGTCGGCCGTTGCGCGGGGTGTCGACCGGATCGTAGAAGATGCGCCACATATCCGGGATATTGTCGTCATCGGCGCTATTGCAGGAAGACAGGTGAAGATACTCGGTGTCGAGATCGCCCACACGGAGCTCCTCGTCGGTTCCTGATCCATCCGGCGCGTCGATGTAGCAATCCGAGACGGAACTTCCACCATCGCGGCGCAGCAAGCCACGCCAACGATCCCCCGAATCGCTCCCATGCAAGCCCAGCATCACGGCGTCGCCGTCATCGAGATAAGCGCCATCGTTGCAATTGGTCAGGCCGGTATCAGGATCACAGAGAAGGTCCCGATCAAAATTGCCATTGACTTTGCGGCGATCCTTGGAATAGGTCCCCTTGTCGCCCATCTTGTCATACCATTCGTCAATCATATTGTCCCAATGCGATACATTGTCGCCGGAACATTCAGCGGACCAATCGGTGATGACATACATCTGAGCTTCCAATGACGCCTGCGCCGGAGCGGCTACGAAAATCGCGCATGCGATGAGTGTCGAAATTGTCGTTTTCAGTATCGTTTTCATTGTCGTTCTCCTTATATATCCGTTTGCGAAAATCGGGTTTATCCGTCAATTGTTTCCAAGAGCGGCAGCACAAATTCGCGCGCCGGTGAGGTAATCTTTCCCTCGCCCTCCTCGGTCTCGGGCGCGAAGGCATAGACCAGCAACGCAGGCACATAATCTGGTGAGGTGGCTACCCGGCCCTGATCCTCAGTGCTCTGTTCGACATCGTCATCATCCGGAGCCCCCGCGGGCAGAAAAGCTGCCGGCGCCAGCACCGCTACCGCATGCACTTCACCCAGGTTGTCGCAGGAGATCTCCGTACCGAGAGCTGCAAGGCCACGCTCGATGATTTCCTGACGCGTCAGGGCATCGGCATCCGAGACGCCGTCAGCCAGGCGCAACTCGGGCCAATCGATTTGCATGCGCGCGACTTCACCAGCGGCGTTGATCGCCGCATATACAGCTGACCCCAACACAGGAAATCCGCCGATCTGACGAGTCGCCGATGCCGCAACCCACGCCCGCCGGATGGTCGTTCCTGCGTCACTGCCATTGGAACCAGACACACCCGACACACCGGCCATCACGTTGCGGGCCGTGGGTTCACGCCATTCGCTTGTCGGCACACCCAACCCGGAAGCCACCTGCCTGAGGGCATCGATCGCTTGCTCGGGCTTGATTCGGTTTTCTTCGTCGGACCAGCGACTCCGAATACGGCTGACGTAGGAAATATCGCCGCGGGCCAGATCCACCTCGAGAACCGAACCGGCTTTGCTGGTCCAGACACACTCGATCAAACCGGTATCCTTTTTCTTGCCGCCAAAACGACATTGGGTCTTGTCGGGTCGCAGACGATCGCCCAGAACGCCGCCGATCAACCGGGAGTTGAAGGCTTCCGTGAGCTGGCCGCCCGCCGGCTGCGCTGCAATCATGGCGCGTGCCGCATCCTTCAGATCTGCCGGAAGAGCTTGTTCGAGCAGTTGCCGGTGAGAGCTACAGTTCTCCTCCGCGCGCGAAGCCTGCGGCGCCAGCGCTCCCGCCAGCCCCGCGGCCAGACCAATCACCATCCATTTTCGACTTCTTTTGACGTTCATGAAAATTTTCCCCTTATTCTGGGCCGGGCCATGGGCTGCGGCATCGGTTTAAAGTTGGGGAACTCCTTTTGCAGACACTGTGCCAAGTGAAATACTGTTGATTTCATTGAGCTTTCCGGGTCTCTGGCGGCGAAAACGGGCCTTGAGGTAACCAGCCGTTACCCACGAGTGGCGCAAGTTGTTACCGAAGACAGTACCGAATCCACCGACTCTCCACTTAAGCTCAACGCGGGTTCCATCCCGGTTCTCCACTCTGATCCAGACACAAATCAGAGGAGGGGAACCATGCAGAGAGAAAAAGGATTTTCGGAAACCCGAGTGACGGCACAAGCGAGCCGTGTTGGCCGGATCGGGCTGGCTTCAATCCAGATATGCGGAGCCTTGCTGATCGCCTTGGCGGTCCGGACCGCGGAAGCTGGTGCCGCCAAGGAACCGGACACCTCGAGAACCGTCCAGGTGGTAAAAGAAAACTCTGTCGCCGAGGCCAGCGTCCCGCGAGGCGCGGTAGAAATCGACAACATCGAGGACGGCCGCCTGCTCTTCCGGACCCGTGCCCGGGGCAAATTCATGGCGAGTCCGCGGTCGGGGACTCACGCCGAGATCTCCGTTCATGGCCCGATCGTGCGCACGACCGTCACCCAGCGCTTCCACAACCCGACCGACCATTGGCTGGAATCGATCTACGTCTTCCCGTTGCCGGCGGATGCCGCCGTCGACAGTCTGGACGTACTCGTAGGCGACCGACATATTCGCGGAGAAATCCACGAAACACATATGGCGACCCAATTGTACGAGGCCGCCGCCCAAGCCGGGCACGCCGCTGCAATCGTCGAGCGTGTGCGACACGGTGTCTTCCGCAGCAATGTGGCCAACATTCCGCCATCGGCCGAAATCGTTGTGCGGATCTCTTATCAGAGCCATGCACATCGAGAAGGCGATCAATGGAGCTTGACGTTCCCCACCGCCCTGCTGCCGCTCACGGATCCCGCGCCAAATACCAGCACACCAAGTGAGCCGCAGCCCGTCACATCAGGCCGCTCGCAAGATGTCGGGATGCACGATGGTATCGCCCATCTGACCGACGACCCCTTTTCCATCGACATCCGGCTTATGCCCGGAGGCCCGGTCGCCGCCATCGACAGCCCGACCCATTCCATTCGCACCGAGGACATCCCCTCGGAAGGGACCGTCACGTGGAGCCCATCCGGGCAGGAGAATCACGGTGGTCACGTTGGTCATGTTGGTCACATCGCCCACCGCATCCAGCTGGACGGGGGCCAAGCTGCCCCGGGCCGCGACTTCCACCTCAACTGGACCGTGCGCGCGGCAAACGAGCCCACGATCGAGGCCTTCCGCGAACGTCTGGACCAACACGACTTCCACCTGCTGG
>JAQWJE010000027.1 GCA_029248525.1 Candidatus Binatia bacterium | reverse complement strand
CACTCTTTGCCTGCACTACCGAGCGTTTGCCTGGAGGCTCGAGGAGTTCCTTGCCGGAAACGCAGATGATGTGATTACAGGGACGATGGTTGTCCTCGGGTCAACGATGGCGATCTCCGACTCGCCTTCCCGCCGGTTGCGAAGCCCTTTAGCGGGCTGAGATGGATCCGTACCGGGGATCGCCGTTTTGATTATAATCTCGAGCGGGGATCAATCTTCTGCCGCGGGGAGTGGTTTCGGGCTCGAGATTCTCGGGGATCGACCGCCCCGGATGGGGAGTGATAACGCAAGCCGGCAAGTCTGATGCTGATCGCGCAATCGTGTTAGGCGTAATCGGTATATGCAGAAATTCAGCCTTGAATATGCCCAACTATCGAACAAGATGGCCGAGCTGGCCGACCGTGACGGTGATGTCTTTCTTGCCAACGTCGAGCCGCAGGAACCGGTAGACCACGTCCTGGTTGCGATGGAGCCATCGTTGGGCCGCTGGGCAAAGACAGCCGAGGACGCAAAAGCGAAGGTCGCCAATGGTTTCCGGAACTTCGTGGACTCTGTGGATGCCCAACTCGTACACTATGCCGTCCGGCGCTACCTATGTCGTCCCGGGGAGTCCTACTTTGTTACGGATATCAGCAAGGGCGCCATGCTGGTGGAGAAGGCAGGGCAGGACCGCGCTGCTCGGTATGATCGCTGGTTCCCGCTACTTGTCGAGGAACTCGAATTGGTTGGCAAAGAGGACTGTCTAGTTTTTGCTCTGGGGCGAAAGGTCCAGGAGCAGCTCCGCAAGCGGTCACTCGGCCGGAAGTGGCATCCCTTGATTCACTACTCTCCGCTAGCGGCCAGTGCTCGGAATGATGCGGTAAGCGACAAGGAGGACATTCTCGAGCGGTTTACCGCAGATTTCGATCCGAACGATTTCTACGATGTCGTCAATGCAGTAATTGACGAGTCCGGCGTTCCAGACGACTATGTTCGCGGTACTCGCGCCGCGGCGAACAGACCACTCAGCGCATCACAGATGAAGCTGCTTTTATCCTACAAACTCGAGTTCGATCGTGTCCGGGGGTGAACGACTTGCAGGGGCTGCAAGGGCCGCATTTGAGGAGAATTTCGAACGGCTGTAAACTTTTCGCTCGAGCGATTCGGACAATGATCGTTCTTCCTTTCTTTGGCGGCAGGCAAGTTTGCGTGGTCGAGTGATCGCTGAAATAGCTCGATGTTCGAGGATTTTCGAGGAATTTCATGATGGGCGAAGAAGTGAAGACATTGCGGGCGCGCGCTGAATCGGGAGATCCGGACGCACAGAACCGCCTTGCCAATCGTTACTTCAAAGGCGAAGCCGTGAAGATAGACTACGATCTCGCCTTTCAGTGGTATCGAAAGGCAGCTGACCAAGGCTTGCTGAAGGCCATTTACAATCTGGGAATTCTCCATAAAGACGGTTTTGGAGACCCAAACCATGAAATTGCCAACCGCTACTTTCTACAAGCTGCACGTAAGGGCTACTCCCTGGCGCAATATAGTCTCGGGCGCAGTTATCAACAGGGAAGAGGCTTTGCCGTAGATCTGGCCGCCCAGCGGCTCCGCCACGGGCGGGAAGGCGAGTCGGAGACTGCCAGTGGCAGGAATAGGCTGGACGAGTAGAGCGCCGCTGGGGCAAAAAGGGCCTTCATGTTTCCTACTGAGTGGTGGGACTCCGCCTCGGGCGAAAAGGGGAGCGGGAGTCTGCCCGGTGGCAGGGTTCGGTTTGACCCATACGGGGCCGTTGAGGCAGAAAGGGCCCTTGATATCGTCTACCGTCCGAACCGCATCGTGCGGCCTTGGAGGCTCGATCGAGTGTGCCCATGATTGAGCGACTCTATCAACACCCACATCTTCCCTTTCTTGTCGGGTTCCTCGGGCGTCTTGGCGTCATCCTGCTCGTCGGACATTACCGTGGACCGACTCTGTGGGAGAATGGCGAGATTGCGACCTCGGTTGTCGAAGGCCGTGGTTTCGTGATGGGCATCACGGGGCGGTTGGAGCCGACCTCGTGGCAAGCCCCGGGTTATCCTTACCTGCTGGTTGGGGTTTGGAAGCTTTTGGGCAACGGCTGGCCGTCCTACTTGCTGATCTCGATTCTCCAGGCTCTGGCTGTGAGTTCGGTTGTCTACCCGCTGGGTTGGCTTGCCGAGCGTTGGTTCGGTCGGCAAGCGGGCGTGGTCGCAAAATGGATGGTTTGCGGGTTGCCACTTTTTGCCTGGTACCCGACGCGTATCAGCCAGGTCGCCCTTGCCATGAGCTTTTTCCCCTGGGTGGTCGCCGGATGGATTCGCCTTCGCGCCGAGTCGCCGCGGGGGCTGGTCCTGGCGGTGGGTCTGTTGACGGGTTTGGCCGGGCTCTTTCAGCCGATGATTCTGGCCGCGCTCGGGATCCTTGTCGGAATCCTCTGGGTTGTTGCTCTGGTTCGGGGCAATCGGATGGCTGCGGGCCGGATGCTGATGGCCGGATTCGCCACGGTTCTGGTGCTGCTCCCCTGGACTCTGCGCAACTTCGACATCCATGGAACAATTGTCCCTGTGAAAAACAGTTTTGGTAAGGAGTTCTGGATGGGGAATAACCCCAACGCCACGGGGTCCTCGTGGGCTCCGGGCGGGCGCGAAGAAATCACTTCGGCCTTTCCGCCCAAGTGTTTTGCCTATCGCGAGCAACTTTCCGAAATGGAACTCTTCGGGGCGATGCAGGCAGAGGGCATGGAGTTCATTCGGTCGGACCCGTCGGCTTTCTTCGTCAGGACGGGGCAGAAGATTGTGTGGTTCTGGACGATCGCGCCAGCCAACCTGGTGCGCCACAGCCTGGGGGGAGAGGCGGTTCAGTTCAGAATTCTGCATGCCGGGTATTGGTCGCTCCTTGTGCTTCTGGCAGCGGCAGGCCTTGTGGGTGCCGGGCTGCCCCGAGAATACGGAGCCGTTCTCGCGAGCTTCTTTGTCGTCTACTCGGTGGTCTACGGGCTGACCCACGTGGGACAGGCGCGTTATCGCGGCGAGATGGAATTTGTCCTGGTGCCGCTGGCCGCGGCCGGCATCGTCGCCGTGGCCTCGCGGCTTTGGCGGGCATTCAGGGCGCCGCCCAGCGACTCCCCGACCGGCGTGAAGGGGAGTGGGCGACTGCCCGATGGGACAGGATCCGGGCAAGATTCGGATTGACCGAGCGAGGGCGTTTGAGGCAAAAGGGCCTTCATGTTTCCTACTGTCCATTCGAGCCGGCCACGAGGCTCTGGGGCAGCATCTGGACTCGGCCATTCGCACGGGGACCTATTGCAGCTATCAGCCGGACCCCCGGGTCCCGACCCAGTGGGACGTCTCCGGCTAAGGTTCCAATCGTAGTGAAATCGCTGGCGAGTTTCCCATGCGGCGATTGGATGTTGTACTATCGCCGCCATGAGGAAAAATTTGAATTTGCCGGCTGTGGTCTGCGGTCTGTTCTTCGCGGCTTGCAGCGGGAGTTCTTCGGGGGATGCGGACGGATTTGATCCTTCCCCGCGCTATATTACCGATGAGCAGGGGCGAGCCCTGATTCTGCATGGGGTAAACGTCTCCAACGAGGCAAAGGTGGATCCTCTTCGCCTGCCTGCGATCGACGAAAGCGACGCCGAGAGAATCGCAATTCGTTACGGGTTCAATCTGGTTCGCTATCTGATCTTTTGGGATGCGATCGAACCTCAGCCCGGAGAATTCAATTTGGAGTATCTTGAATCTGTATCCGAGCATCTGGATTTCTTTGCCGCTCAGGGCGTGTACGTGGTCCTCGACATGCATCAGGATGTATATGCAGCGAGGTTCTGTTGTGATGGGGCCCCGGAATGGGCGATTCGAGACGATGGACAGCCGTTCTCGCTGCAGCCATCTTGGTTTCTGAACTACTTCCAACCAGCGGTCATCGCCGCCTTTGACAACTTCTGGGATACGGATGGGCCGCATGCGGATCTGCAGCAGCACTACGCGATGTCGTGGCAAGAAGTTGCGCGCTCGCTGGGCGATCACCCCGCAGTTCTGGGCTACGATCTGATGAATGAGCCGTATCCGGGCTCGGATGTCTCCACGCTGGAACTTCTGGGTGGCGTGGATCCGGAGTCGCGCGCGCCCGACTTCGATCGGGGCAAGTTGCAGCCATTTTATGAGGGCCTCATCGAGGCGATCCGGGAGGTCGATCGCGGAGGTTGGATTTTCCTCGAGCCGCGGTTTGGCGGGCCGGGCAATGGTGGGCCGTCCTATCTGGAGCGGTTCGAGGACCCACGTCAGGGTCCATCGCGGATTGCGTATTTTCCACACCTGTACTCGACGAACTTCGAGCTGAGTCAGAATTACGATGCAGAAACGGACCCGTTTTTGGAGAACTGGGCACGCGAGCGCGCGCGAGAGATGGAAATTCTGGGCGGACCTCTGCTGATCGGCGAGTGGGGCCTATCACCGCATGCGGGCGGGGCAGACCAGCTCTACCGTGAATCGGTGGAGCTGGCCGATCGCATGACCAGCGGCTGGGCGTATTGGAGTTATGATGCCGGTGGCTGGGGTCCGTGGAATCCGGACGGTAGCGATCAGGCCCATGCCGATATTTTGGTGCGCGCCTATCCACGACGGGTTGCCGGCGAGCCGACAAGTTACGGATATGACCAGGACACACGATGCCTTTCCGTGGACTATGAGGATCGGCGCGGGGTTCAGGGGCCCACCGAGATCTATATTCCCGAGGCACGACATTACGGGAACTCGGGCTGGCAACTCCACGTGCAGGCGGAGCAATGGACGAGCCGCTGGGATGACTCCCGCGAGGTCCTGGAAGTTGATATTCCCCCGGGCGGCGGACTCAAGCGGATTTTTGTCACACCGCCTCTGGCGTGCGGGGATCTTTTCTCGCCGCAGTGCTCAGGCGATCCTCAGGTCCAGGCTTGGCTTGCCGAAGGCTGTTTGCCTTAGCTGCAGGACGACGTATCGTCGGGCAAGGTTCGCGCGCAAGCCGGGTGTAAATTCTGGACAATTATCTCACGAGTCCCCCGATGACCGTTTCTCGCGATCCGTCGGCTGATCGAGTTTTCCCGCGACCTGGATAGACTGCTCTGCGAAGAGCGACGTGCGCGGACCCTAGCCTCCGACAGGCGGGCAGCTGGGCTGTGTGATGGCTGCGATCGCGTCCGGCGTGAGGGTTGTATCGTAGGTGTTGTCGGCCATACAGTTGCGCTCACCCGCCCCGAGAACGATCACGTCGCTGGCGAGTCCGGAAAAGGGGTGTTCCGGCGGGAAGTAGGACGTGCCCAAGCTCGGGGGGAAGCTCGACAGCGCTCTGCCAATCCCCTGAAGCCTGACCGCCGCCCAGCGGCTCTGCCACGGGCGGGAAGGCGAGTCGGAGACTGCCAGTGGCAGGATTAGGCTTGACGAATAGAGCGATGCTTGGGCAAAAAGGCCCTTCATGTTTCCTACCGTCTGGTGTTTCATCCGGGGTTAGGTCTTTGCGACAAGCGATTACGAATTATCTGTTTCAGGCACCGGCTAGTTGCGCTCGAGATTCAGACTTTGCGAGTGACCTGTCGCCCGCAAGCAACAATCAAGGCAAAGAACGTCAGGCCTGCGATCCACGCGCCGGTATGAAAACCTGGCGAGACAAATCTGATCTCGACATATTGCGAACCCTGCTCGAGGTGAATTCCGACCACGAGCCCATAGACTCGGTCCACAGGCACTCGGACCCCGTTCCGCCAGGCGCGCCAACCTCTGGCCCACCGCTCCGAGGCCACGAGGAACCCCGGCCCGTCGGGACAATCTGCCTCGAGCCTGAATCTCCCCGCGGCCATTTCCACGTTTCTCAAGGCGCAGTTTTTCACAATAGCGCGGGCAGGAGCACCCTCGAGAATTGCCGTCGTCGAAGTCAACTCTCCTGATTTACGCGTTGCAGAAAGTGCCGCCGCGCGATCCGGCTCAAACTGAATCGCTGTAATGCTGCGGATTCTCGGCGCAGCGCGCGGGTTTTCAATCACGACAGAAGTGGCTCCGTGCGACTTTGATCTGGCCGAATCTCGAATCCGAGGTCCATTTTGCAGCTGAGAGGGAGATTCCTTAGACCGGGTGCCTGTTGCAACCCCCATCTGGTCTCTGGCAACGATGACCCGCCGAATGCTCAGGACGTCCGGGACTCCATTAGTTTCGCTGAGGAAGCGGGCTGGACGGAACCCCCAGGGGACTCCACCAGCCACTACGCGGACTGCCCGTGAATAAAACGGCTCCAGAAGTCCGCTATACCCGCTCGCCATCGGAACTTGCCAAAACGCACCGAGGGCCATGCCGAGATCCCACGGTGCTTTCTGATGGCTATCGCGTTGCTCAGGGGTCCAGTTGCGCTCCATTGCCACCAGTGTCCGGCCCGCGACCACATCAAAAAACTCCGGTGGTGGTGCGGCCGCAAGCGTCATGAACTTGGCACCGTTGGCCGTCGATTTCCCCTCCCCCCGCAAAGTGGTGATCGGACCCAAAACCGTCAATACGACCAGCACGGTCGTCAAGGCAGAGCGACGTTTCGTCTCACTGGCAGGAACCAGAACCGCGAGCAGCCCAAGCAAGCCTCCACCCAAAATCAATGCGAACGGCGGGTCGCGAAGCGGTACCCCCGCGATCCAGCCGATGAAAATCAAATTTGCTAACCAGGCGCCCAACAACCACCTGATGGAGCGAAGTGGTCGATCCAGGAGTTGGGTTAAACCGAGACCGCCCAGAAGCGAAAGCGCAAACCCGGTCAGAAGCAACCATCGTTCGACAGCTCGGAGCATCGAAAAGAAGGGCAAGCTGGCCAGGAATTTGGACAGACTGACTTCGCTTGTGTTGGTCAGCAGCAGACCGAGCAAAGCCACGGCGGCAAGACCCAGGCGAATCCGGTCGGGACGAATCAGTGCCACGAAGCTCAAAAATACCGTCACCGCTCCGAAATGAAGCAGAATCGAGGGCGAAACCAGCCGACCAACGCTGGCCGACGATGGCAGGCCGAGAAAGATCAGCTTCGATAGCGGGAATACCGAGCTTGCGTATCCAAATTCAGCGGCGGCAACTGCACGGTGGGACGCACTCAAGAGTTCCAGGAAAGGAATCACCTGGTAGGCGGACAACAAGAGGCCCGTGAGCACAAGGCATGGAGCGGCCCAAAGACGCCGATAGACCGAGCGAGACGGCGCAATCAGGCCGAGCAGACCGAGCACAATGGCGCTCTGGACGTAAGTCTGGGGATGCCCTCCCATCCACGCCAGAGCCGCAAAGCACGATCCGAAGAAAAATGGGATGACCCAGTTCCGTGCTTGCAGAACTCTGGCCAGGAAGAGACCGCACCACGGCAGCCACGAGACCGCGGCCGCCATGTTTCCGAAAGCGAGAACGTATCGAATGAAATATGGTGCTGACGCGAAACTCGCGCCAGCCGCCATCGCACCGGGCAGACTTGCCCCGAGAGAGCGCGCGAGCAGCGACATCCCGAAGGACGCGACGGTGATATGCATCGCCCCGGCGATTCTGGGCACCATCCAGGTCGATTCCCCCGCCAGTAGAAACGAGAGCATCTGCAGCGGATAGAAGGCCTGCGCTTGAGGATCGTCCAGAAGCGGCGATCCACTCCAGAGCCAGGGGTTCCAGAACGGCAAAGCCCCATGCGACCATTGACGAAAGCTTTCGGAGGTCAGAGGAAGGTTGTGTGCCCCGTTATCCAGAACAAGCGCACGACCATCACCAAGCAGCGCGAGAAATAGGCTTCCGAGAAAGGTTGACCAGGCAAAAAGGAAAAGGATATCCCTGCTTGAGGGCTTTTGCTCCCCGCTGCGTTCCGCCCCGACAGATTGGGCCCTCCCGTCCATGAGCCCCACTTTTCGTTTTCCCGTTTAAAAGTCAACCGACTACCGAGCGGAAGATATGGGTCCTTACTTTGCAAAGCGAGAACTGAAATGACTCGGCGTGTATATTGGTCTGGGGAAATCCACACCGACTGGAGTGAACGGATCATCAACGGCGCGGCGGCGCGCGATCTGACGGTGGAATTCACATTCGCGGTGACGAACCATGAAGCCAGTGATGCAGCCGGTGATCGCCAGGGGGCCGGTAGGCTCCCTGCACGAGGTCGGGGAGTAACGGCCAGGGCTGGTGCGAAGTGGTTTGCGGGTCGCCCTCAGTCGCTCTATGATCTTGGATTGACTTCCCTTGTGAGGGAAGAGCTATAATCAGCTTTTGGCTTTGCTCTACACCAGCCCCTATCCTTGCATTTCAATCAGCCCATCCCCTTGATCCCGCCGGAGGTTACCCCCGATGAATTACCGCAAAACCGCTCGATTTCTGCCGTTTGTTGCCTTTTTCGGGTTATCCGTCGGATCCATCCTCTCCGCACCGGCCTCGGTCGTGGCCCAGAGCCTTCAGGCCACGCTGGAGAACTCGAATCTCCAGCGATTCGCCGGCAAGGCCACGCGCGCGGGTGACATGCAGCGCGACGGCAGTGTGAAGTTCGAGATGCGCCTGGACGCCTCGTCCCTGAGCGGGCTCGACCTCACTCGACTCCCGTTTCTCCACTTCGCAGATCTCCTCCTCGATACAGACGGTACATCATTGGTCTCGACCGACGGCCTGGACATGACACTCCATCCGATGGAGGCGCGCCGCGGCGCGCGGGCGACACTCTCCCGCTACCAGCTCCCCGGCCGCGACCGCTCGGGGGCGCGCGCCGAGGTGCAGATCCGAAACGGCGTCGCCAAGGTAAAGGTGAAGATCTCACGCGCCCGAATCACCCCGCCGGAGTCCTGCCGACTGGGTGCAGAGACCGCCGATCTACGCTCGCGCCTTCGCCTCAGCGGCTCGGACTCCACCAATGTCGAGATCGACGTCACCCATGCATGGCATTGCAAGACGTCCCACTGCTCGGACGCCGGCGCGGGTTGTTTCGATCTGCGCGCACTTAGTCGGTCGAGCTCGGGGTCCAGCGGAAACCGCAAGCCCACCGCTAAACTCGATGTAAAGAACCTGACGCGGAGCGAGACCGAACAAAACTGGATCCGCTTGGATTCGACCCGCTCGGAAGACAGGGATGGACGCATCGTGTCGCACCGCCTGGATCTCTTCCGCAAGCAGGGGCGCGAACTCGTGCAACTCGCCGCTCCTTCGACTTCGACCGCCAAGCTGGCGCATGCGCGCCTGGGGCCAGGCGATTACACGGCGCGCCTGGTGGTCACCGACGACCAGGGACTGCACGACACGGACGAACGACGCTTCTCCGTGCGCGGGAAATCGATCACCATTCCCGCAGCCCTCGGTACGCCCTGGGCCATGGGAGAGAACTGGCAACCGGGAGGAGAATACACGATCCTGACCCGAGGGGGCGGCCCGATCGATTTCGGCGAGATCGTGAGCATCTTTGCCGAGGCCACCAACCCCGGCCTCCAGACGAGTGCAAGGAGCGGCGCCTTCGGACTCGGTGCGACTGCTGCGCAAAATACCTGCGGCAGCGCCGGGAGCAAGACCGGACTTGCTCTCAACATCGTGGGCGGCATCGTTCTGGGCGCTGCGTCGATCGCGACGATGGGCGGCGCCGATGTGGCAGCGGGCGCGTTGGCGTTGGGAGGCACGGCCCTCCAAATGGGCAGTACGTCAGCCTCGACTGCGGGAGGCAATCAGGCGAGTTCGTGTGTTCAGGAAGAGATCGACAACCTCTCCGACGAGGTCGAGCTTCAAGCTATACAGATCCAGGCGATCCAGAACCAACTCAACCTGACCGACGAGGCCTTCTACAACGATTGGATGGCAACGCTGAATACGGGGAACGATCTCTACCGCAGTAACTACTACACTCAACTGAACGCCTTCTCCCCGACGGACGGCGACCCGACGGCCGCCTGCGCCTCTGACGACGGCACGTGTGGCGCCTGCCAGGCTCCCAACGGATCCAGCCAAGTCAGCCTGAACGGTCCCTCGCCGTCCTGCGCGTTGAGTTCCGGTGGAATCGTGGGGGATTTCTTCTACAATGCTGGTCTGTGGACATCTCAGACGGGCGGCGCGATCCCGAACCTCTGCAACCAGCAGCTTCAATTCGATGGTGCCGCATCGTGTGAGCCGGAACAGACCTTGCAGAGCGGAGCCAACTTCAACAAGCTCAGTGCGTACATTAATGGCGCAGTCGAGGCCAACTTTCTCGGGGATCTCGCGAGTCTGACCGGCACCGACGTGACCGGAATCGGAACCTGCACGGCGGACTGCTGGCAGAACGTTGGTAAGGCGGGTCCGGATGAGCTCTGGCCCGAGGTCGTCGAAAGCCTCTACCAGACAACACTGGGTAGCTCGGGCAAGGCCTACACAATGCTCAAGACCCCAGCGCTCGCCGCGCAAGCGCAGAACTCGAACGTGATCGCGGTGATCGATGCCTACAACCGGTCCCTCGTCCAGTACGTCCAGCTCGCCGCCACTGCGATCGTCCAGGGCTTCCAGATGGAATGGATGATCAACAACTTCAACTACTACGCCACGACGGGTGGCGGCTCTGTTTCGACGATGGGCCCGTCCATCGCCAACGCGCAAAACGTGCCGTCGCTTGTCGGTAGCGATGGGTGGGCCGGCTGGTACCCGGGTTCGATTCAGGCGACGAATCTTGCCAAGAGCTGCACGGATTGGTCGGAGGGCGGGGGCTGCGCTGTTACGTCCGACAACGTCGTTGGCGGCGACTCCACCTCTTTCTATGCTGGCGCCTGGGTCTGCAAGAATACCAAAACATATTGCGCACCCGAAGACTGGGGCTTCGTCGAGAAAGGAGGAAGCACCAATTGCCAAAAAGGCTCAGGCTGCAAATATGCCTATTGCAATGGACAGAAGAGCTCTTGCGCTTACGGGGGCAAAGGGATCAAGAGCAGCAGCGGGACATCGTATCCGCCAGCTGAGGCCGATATCGCGGCTTACAATCAGGCCCAGTACACACTCGCACTCGTCTACGCCGAACGCCTGAATGTCCTCTACCAACTCTTCCTGGCGTACCTCGTCACCGACACTCCGACCCAGTCCCAGTCTTGGCCCACGACCTCGGAGGGTGTATGCACGTCTGGTGCGGCTACCACCGCCTGCGGTCGTTCCCTCTGCAAGGTCAAGTGCTCCGCTGACTCCGATTGCGGGACCGGGGGCACCTGCGCCACGGGAGACATTGGCTACGACAGTATCACCACGAGCGCGGGTTGGATGGTGCCAGCCACGCAGGCTTCGCGGTCTCCCGAGTACATTTCGAGGCCCCTCGGGCTCCTGTCCCGCAACACCCCCACCTCCGCGGGCGCGTTCAATAAATACTTCGACACCCCGTCCCAGCATCCTTCGGACCCCTACGACCCCTCGGGTATGGATTGCGCTGCCGACTATAAGACGTCGACCGGTGAGCTGGTCTCCAGCGGCCAACCGGGCTGGATCGACAGCCTGGAATACGTATGTCCGGAGGAGTATCCGTACTGCACGGGCTACTACTACGGCGTCCAGTGGGGCCAATGCTCGAGTCGCAAGCCCTGGACGGCAGACTCGGTCCTCTACCAGTATCCGCTCCTCGACCTGGGGACCTGTCAGGCGAACCGGAAAGCGTACAACGCGACTCAGGGCACGCAGTCCTGCAGCGGAGGAAGCACGCCCGGTGCCGCCTGCACGGTGGACTCGGACTGCGGAACCGGCGCCTGCGAAACTCGGCCGACCATCGGCGGCGCTTGGGGCGCACCGGGGCAGTGCCCGTCGGTGTTCGCCACCGCCGACGGGGGCGCACCCCGTTACGGCTACTACGACGGCCGCACGGTGCAGCCGTACTCCTTCCTGGTCGGCGACGCGGCGCGCGACGCCCAGACCGCCAATCTCCGGGTTGCCTGCGGGCGTCTCGACGGGACTTGGGACGATACCACTGCCGTATGCAGCGATTTGACCAGCGCCTACGCCGAGAACGCCTGTGCGAACTACGGCGGGACGTGGGACGGCACCACCGATACCTGTAGTCCGCCGTCGGCCTGCCCCTCGAGCTGCTCGGAAGCATCGTGCGCCGCCCCTCCGGCGGGCTGGACACCCTCGGAGCTTCCCGGTTGCGGGACCTATGAGGCTCCGTACCAATCGTCCTCTACGAGTCCGTATAACCATGCGACTTTCGTGACGACCGACCCCACGACGGGAAGCCAGTGCTCGCAGCTTCTCTTCCCGACCGATGGCGGACCGTGTACCGGCTTCTGCACGACCGACACGATCGAAGGAGTAACTCCCGAGCTCACCGGCGCCTGCGTGGATGCGAGTTACGCGATGGCAAACGGAATCTTGAGTGCCCCCGCCTCTCTGACCGACTGCCAGGGCTGCGCCGATCAGGCGGTCCTCGCGCTGCTGGCTCCCATGCGAGGCAATCTGGGCGAATCGGGCACGGGTTGTGCGGGCAGCAGCTTTACCGAAGGCCCCCAACTCACCCTGTACCGACCGGACGACGTGCGGACCGACCTCGGAATCAACACCGACGGCGAGAATCCCGCGATGCTCTGCAAGGGCTGCGTCTACCTCGCCTGTGGCAACTACTCGGGTCTCGACATGAACACGAGCCAGAAGTTCGGAGTCTGGCCCCTGTTCCCGGCAACAGGTCTGGGTAGCGTCTTTCCGGGCGGTAGCACCGACGGTTTCTGCCAGAACAACACCGCCAATAAGCCGTCCGACCAGCCCTGCGCCGTCGGAAGCCTTCTGTGGAAGTCCGCCAATGCCGACTCAGCCATTTCGATCGTCGATTACCGGGCTCAAACCGGGTGGGCATCCGGCTTCGACCAGGCGGATTTGAAGTTCGAGAACCAGAACGGGCCTTACGATTTTCACTACGGCCAATGGTTCAATTCCACGGGGCCCGGTGAGAACAACTGGGGCGCCGGGGTTCTGCAGATGGGGAGCCTGGGCAAGAACTCGGGCTCGGACGCCGGCACCAACGTGATGAACCTCAGCTATCGCCTCCAGAACCCGGCGATGCCCGTCGCAACCGACGATCCTGGATCTGAGACTTACGGGCTCTTCGCCTGGCAGGGCCAGGATATCGGCTTCCAGATCATCGGCCAGAATCTCACCGGCTCCTCCTGCCCGAACAACACCGACCAGATCTCGGTGAAGGACAATATTGGCTACTGCCTGTCCTTGGCGACCGCGGTGACGAGCATCGACATGGACACCTACGGCTACGGGTGCGAGTCGGCCGCGCCGGAGAATAGCGGCTGGGGCACGCCGACCTACGGCACGAAGTACACCAACTACCCATCTGACAAACCACTGGGCAGCCCGCAGGACAATGGGCTGAAGTGCATCACCAACGATGGCCGCAGTTTCGACGTTCAAGCGCTTATGACGCCGGGAGGAACGCTCAACCAGGTCCAGAACGAGCGCTACTATTATAGCAACGTAAACCAGAACTACATGAGCGGCACGCTCTACTTCACCGACAGCCAACAAAAGGATTGGGCCAACAACCCCCCGAGCGACACGAATGTCCCCCCCGCCTCGATCTGCCCCGCCGGCTGTCTCAATGCTCTCTACTCGGCAGACGGAACCAATGGCGCGATGCCGCTCCTGGAGACCTCCGGCGCCTGCACCGGTTTTGTCTCCGGGTGGGGCTATTGCGGAGGTTACTGCTACGCCCAGCCGGATGGCGACTATGGGAGCGGTGTCGCACCGCTCGATTGCCGTGGATGTCTCGACGCGTACTACGAAGAATTCACGCAATGCCCCTCGGACTACCCCTTTGCCTACCAGGGGGGCGGTGAACTCGGGTCCTATTGCTGCGAGTATATTCCGTACAGCTCCGGGAGCTACGCCGACCCCTCGATAATGGACCATTGTCCGGAGAACAGCTACACCCCATGCCCGGACACTTCCAAGAAGTGCGTCAGCTACTCGGCGCCGAAGGCCCAATACGTGCTCCCGGCAACCAACGTGAGTGGCGAGAGCGGCGGCGATGGATCCTGCTTCCCCTCCGGCAATGGAGCGCTTATCTCTCCCTTCCCCTGGCCGTACTGACTGACCGGGGATCGCGGGTTTTGGTGCGGCACCTGCTTTTTTTTCAGCGACATACGTGGATTCTGCCTCTTTTCAATTAGAGACAACCCCGGAACACTACGGGTCCACGGAACGGAGAGAGAGGGATTCGAACCCTCGAAACGGCTATAAACCGAAGCTGGCACCCGCTCTGAGTCTGCTGATCTTTCTCAGTGATTTTGCACTCAATCGGTCTTCGGATGTGCAGGTCGACGTCGCTCCACAACTCGATGGAGAAAGCGGCAGGAGCTTAGCAGCATAGGGTAAGGAGTGAACAGAGTCTCGGCCGAAGCGAATGTTCGGCATGTCCAGCTCTCGTCGGAGGCGGGTGGGGCCGATCTTCTCCTCACCTCCGAGCCAGATACAGGGCGCGCAAGGGCCGGGAGGTGCTTCGCCTTGCCGCAGGACGAAAACGAAGACTCGCTCGCCTGTCTGGTTCGAGAATTTCAGGAGGGTCTGCGCCGTCCGACTCAGCTGAATGAGCCCCTTTTCTCATGCACGAAACATCACGTCGCAACCGTCAAACATCGAAAAAGCCCCATATTGACAGAGGTTATTCGCCGCCCTAGAATTGACCTCTAACACGGTGAGTCCCACCAAACTGGAGCAGATCCTATGAAAACCTCAATCCTCACGCTGGCGATCGTGCTGGCACTCTCGCTTTCCGTGCCCGCAGCGGCAAAAGTGACCGCGCAGCAGAAATGCGATTCCCTCAAGCTCACTGCCTCGGCCAAGCTGGCGCAGTGCCGCCTGGTAGCTCTCGCCAAGCATGAAAAGAAGCCCGATGAGACGCGCAGGGACGAGGCCTTCGCGAAATGCGAGAGCAAGTTTCAAACGGTCTATGGCAAGGCGGAGCTGAAGGCGCCGGAGGACGCGACGGCGGCGGACGAAGACCAATGCTCCACGTACGGCGACGCCGCAAGCCTCCTTACGTACGCGAGTGCCCTAGGCGGCGGTTTTCAGCGGTTGATCTCGATCCCCTCCGCGGACTCTTCGCGACTGGTTCCGGGAATGCAACACGCGTGTTGGCTCAGCGACGAGGGCGGTGTCTGGTGTGCGGGGGAGGCTGCCGATGGAGAACTCGGGGATGGGACGTTCGCGGACACCTTTGACGTTCCCGTCCAGCCGGTTGGTCTGGATACCGGTGTGGCGGCCATTGCAGCTGGCAATGAGCATCTCTGTGCTCTGCTGGATGACGGCTCGGTTCGTTGTTGGGGGGACAATGATGAAGGCCAGATAGGGAATGGCCAGACAGACGATGTGGGTTTCCCGGTCGAGGTGCTCTCCTCGGAGTACGGTATCCAGCAGATCGGACTCGGTGGAGACTTTTCCTGCGCCGTCGACAAGGACCGTCGCGTTCTGTGCTGGGGCGATAATTTATACGGCCAGTGTGGTGTGGGTTCGTCCAGTAAAGAAGTGCTTGAGCCGACCTATGTGGCGAGCCTCGACACACCGGTCCAGTCGGTGCACGGCGGCGATGACCACGCATGTGCCTTGACCATAGCTGGGGATGTGGCGTGTTGGGGTCAGGGCCAGAGTCTCGGGGATGGGTCGGGTGAAGACAGCGATGCTCCGGTGTGGGTAGTAGGCCTCAGCGAGGGAAATGCGGCGCAGCTGGCTTCAGGCACTGATTTCAGTTGCGCCACGGATCAAGATCGTTCGCTTCTTTGTTGGGGCCGCAATGACTACGGCCAGCTCGGCGATGGGACGAATGAGGACTCGACGGTTCCAGTGGCCGTCGCGGACCTCGGCGCAGGGGTTCAAATGTTTAGCGGTGGGGACCGATTCGCGTGCGCGGTTTCGGAGAGCGGGAAGCTCTTTTGCTGGGGCCGGGGGAGTGTCGGCAACCTCGGCAACGGATCCGAGGACGACTCTTCGACGCCTGTTCAGGTTGGCGGGGTTCTCGAGTTTGCGGGCGATGCCGGATTTGCGAGAATCACGGACCTCGAAGCCAGTATTGGCTATCAAACCGCTTGCGCGGTGACGAGCACCGATGGTCGATATTGCTGGGGCAGGCTTCGTTGGGGCGACGAAGCTGCATCTGGTGAGGTTACCTATGTCGACGTTTCCAGCCCGGAGCTTGCCCAGGTGTTCTATGGAGTTGATCCGTAGCGGCTCGTTGGTCCGCGGCGTTTCTGCGTGCAAGCCGACGGTGGAGGTCAGCCGACCCAGAACTTGCGCGTGCCGCGGCTGAAGTCTGCGCGGTCGAGAATGCGATCCCAATGCCTGCGCTGATCAGCCCATTCCTGCGAGCGTCGGCGCCATGCTCGATGCTCGGCGTTCGGCTCTTCGTGCTGCGGTGCTTTTCCGAACAGATAAAACTCTTCGGCCTGGTCCTTCATTTGCGTCCCTTTCGACGTTGAGTGACTAGTTTGTAGGCTCTGGCAATCGCGGCTTGGAAATCGATCTGTGAACAGGTCGGGCATTCGGCGCCGATCTCACTGTTCGGATTCTCCCGCTCGGACTTGGATCGCTCCTTGAGCAGGGCGACCTTTGCAGCCTCCGAGCCATCGACGATCAGCTCCATTTCGGCGCGCTTGTAGGAGACATCCTGCGCAGCTTTGAGCGCGAGCAGGGCTTTCCCGAGGTCCGAGACCTTGCGCCCAGCGTTGTGCGCTTCACGAGCCTTCGCGCCAGCAGCGATGATGCTGCCAGAACGAAGACCGCTCATGATCTCGGCAAAATGAACGTCAGAACCGGAGGCGATTAGCTCGATGGCTTTTCGCTCCTTCTCCTTCAGCACTAGGCCGGACGGAATGATATCGATGGAGGAATCCACACCTCTATTTTAGCCTGCGGCTAAGCCGAACAGGGTTGTGGACCTGAGATGGGGCTTGTGCAAGAAGAGCCTACAAACGTAGCGAAGTTCGACCCGTTGTCTCGAATAAACCGAAGCTGGCACCCGCTCTGAGTCTGCTGGGTTTTGCAAACGCAGAAACACCGCGCCAGCCCGCTTGGTCATCGGGGCAGCGCGGCGTTTGGAGGCACCGAGTTGTTTTCGTCGTCGTTTTTCTACCAGCTTGCAGGTGGCGGGACGGGCGACGCGAGCGGAAGACGCTAGCGTCGGCCGTTCCGCACCGCTATCAAGCTCCAATACACGTTGACGAATTGGAGGGGGCTGACGATGGGACTTGCTCCCGCTGGAAAACCAGGAAAGACGCAATTATGGATCGCCGCCCTCGTCGCGATCCTCGCGCTCGGCTGCGGCGACAGACCGGAAAGGCCGGACGGTTCGTCGGGTCGGCTCTTCCAGGTAGGGACTCTCCAGAGTTTTCTGGATGGGGACTATCAGGGATACTGGAGCTTCGCCGAAATCGAACCCGAGGGTGACGTTGGCCTTGGCACGTTCGAAGGGATCAACGGCGAACTCGTCGTCGCGGACGGCGCCTATTGGCACGTCTATCCGGATGGCTCCGTCGCGGAGGTCGATCCGAACGAACGAACACCTTTTGCACAGGTGACGAACTTCCTACCCGACCGTTTCGGTTCCATTCGCGGCCCACTGGACTGTGGCAGTACTCTCGACGACTCTCTCACCACGCAGTCGGGCTTCGACGAAGACGTGTTGTACGTCGCCACGATCCGCGGACGCTTTTCCTCGATCACGACCCGCGCGATCGACAAACAGGAGCCGCCGTACCACCCCCTGGCAGATCTGACCCCAATGCAGCACGAATTCCCGATGACCGACGTCACGGGAACGATGGTACTGGTACACACGCCGGGGACGCTCGAAACCGTGAGCCCCGCTGGCTTCCACTACCACTTCATCACCGCGGATCATGAGCGTGGCGGTCACGTCGTTTCCTGCTCGGTCGTGGAAGCACGGGCCGCTTTTCAGGAGATGACCGGGATCGACATCGAATTCCCTCCCGAGTCGTGACGTCGCACCGTCGAGGCGCACAGTGCTGCTGCAATTCCGCCATGGATCGCGCGTCAATGGAGCGGGAGAACACATAAACCACCCCCGCCGGTGAAGAACCCGTGTAGCGGCATGTCGCAGGCCGGTCACCCAGGGCTCGGAATCGGCCGCTAACGTCCCCTAAGCGCCTCCATCTTCACCAGCAGCGCCTTCTCCATCTCGGCATCCTCTGGGGTCGTCCGGAGCGCCGCACTCTTTGCCACCATGTCGGCGAGGTTCTCGTAGATCTTGAGCTTCGTGCCGGGGATGCTCATGAGCGACAGCCGGTTCGCCTTGAGCTTGGCGAGCCCCTTCTTCGGGTTCTGGTCGAGCAGCGCGAGCCAGATGGCGAGCTGACGTATCGGGAGCAGGTCATGATCGCTTTCCCCCGACCCGGGCGTGTAAGCCTTCAAGACCGAGAGCGCACCCTCCGCCGTCGTGGCGCCCGTCAGCGTCCGCCCGAATTCGCTATCCAGCGTGCCCGCGCGGCGCGCGCTCTCCAGCATCGCGAGCATCGCGGATGAACAGCAGACCGGGGGGACGATGATCTGGTTCAAGTTGAGCTGGGTGTCCGAAGCGAAGATGTCGACGTTGGTGTTGTCGTTGAAGGGGCCCGGGCTCGCGCAGTGGACCACGGCCACGCCCACCTCCGATCGCATCTGGAGGGGCGGCTGATCGTCGTCGAATGAGACCTCAGCCGCGCCGACTGATCCTTCAATCTTGGTCACGCGCCCACGGCGCACGATATCCTTCACCTGACGCGCGAGCGTAAGCTCGTCTCGGCCGATGATAGATAAGCGGAGCTTGCTGGGGCGGTGGTGGACGGGGTCGAGCCCGACCACGATCCCGTCTGCGAGAAGCGCGTCGAGGGCCTGCGCGCGATCACCGTCTGCGTCGAGCAGGGCTTGAGTGAACTGCGTCCAGCCGAGCGCCTTCTCGCGGGCGAGCATCCACACATCATTGGAGACGACCCAGCTCACGTCGTCGGGCGAGATTTTCAGGTCATGGAGGAGGTATACGATCGCGTCGCTGCCTGTCTTGCCCGCACCGAGCACGAGGAATTTTGTCCCCTGGGCCTCACGCCGGCCGTACGCAACGAGGTCGTTCGGCGTCATCACCTGTACATCGGAGACGGGAAAGGGGAGGGGGCACTGGCTGGGTACCTTGCACTCGCCGAGGATACCGTTCACGAGCTTCACGCCGACCTCTACGGTGAAGGCTTGGCTGCCGTCCAGTTGAGTAAAGCGGTGAACCCTATCGCCTCCGACCTCACGCGTGAAATCGTACTCGCAGTCGAAGAAGAACTGGACGCGATCTTTGGGCCAGCCCGCGCAGACCCGAGCGTAGTAGTCGAGGAGTTCCTCCCGTGAGGCCCGGTGCTTCCACGGAAGCTTACCTCGCAGCAGGAGAGAGGGCCACCAGCCCTCCAGCTGCTTCGACTGCACCCCGTAGAGCACGGAGGGCTGGTGTAAGTGAACGAAGTCGTACGCGTCTACCCACTGCCCACCGGGCACGGCGTGCTTGTCGACGACGACGACCCTGCACGCCGGCTGCTCGATCAGGAGGGTGTCCACGAAGGCAAGGCTTGCTGCGCCCGCCCCGATGACGAGGTAGTCGCAGCTGCCAAGATCCACTGAGGCGGGGTTGTCGATCTCCGGGGCGATTGGCGTATCGTTGTCCTGGTGGTCGGTAGTGTTCTGCATTTTACCTTTACTTCTGAGTGAGCGGAGGTCTGATCGGGATCCACAAAAGAGCGTGGAGGTGATGAAGTTGGAGTATTACACGAATCGAGCGCCTTCTGGGCAAAAAGGGCCTTCATGTTTCCTGCCGTCCGGCCGCGACTTCCAGCACGGTCATGCCTTGTCGCTTCGTGGCCAGAATCTTGAGGCCGGCCTCGATGAGCTGTGCGCGATGACCGGTGCCAGTGGCATTGATTAACCTGCCGGAGCCGTGTGGTCGCTGCGGACCGGTTGCGGCCCCGGCGTTCTCGTACGAGATCGTTGTTGGGGAGAGAATCTGATAAATTTATTTCGATGCCGAAATATTTGATATCGTAGTATATCGCGGCTAAGACAGAAATAGGTGGACGAACGGAGCCGAATCGACGAGGGAATGGAGAGCTGGGCGCGCCTTGTGCCTGATCTCGATCTGGAGACGATGCGGACAGGCTTGCTGCTCGCCAGGGTCACGGCCCTGGGGCACAAGCACGTCGAGGCGGCCTTCGCCGCAGTGGGGTTGTCGGCAGGCGAGTTCGATGTGCTGGCCTCGCTGCTGCACGCTCCGGACCGTACGAGCAAGCCATCGGTGTTGGCTCGCAGCGGCATGTTGTCGCCGGCCGGGATGACGCATCGTCTCGATCGGCTCGAGAGGGCGGGGTTCGTCGAGCGACGGCCCGACCCGGATGATCGGCGTTCGATGCTGGTGTTGTTGACCGAGGCCGGCGAGGCGAAAGCCATCGAGGCCGCACGCGTCCATGTGGCCGCGGAGGCTGAACTCCTCGGTCTGCTTGGTGCGAGAGTCCAAGCGGACCTGCGTCGACTGCTCGATACCATGCTGGATACCTATGCAGCGGTTGCCGCCAGACCTCCGACAGCACTCGCCCGGAGTGCAGAATAAACTCAATCGTGAAAGGAAGAAGGCCAATGCCAAATTCACCCTCGCCTCGGCTTTCGCTGAGCCATACGACGGTCGCGGTGCGCGACCTCGAAGTGATGCTCGAATTCTATTGCGGCGTACTCGGCTTTGTGGTGACCAACCGCGGCTTGGTCGGAGAAGGGGAGCTGGCGTTTCTCTCCCAGGACCCCACCGAGCACCATCAAATGGTCTTTGTGACGGGCCTTCCGGAGGCCGAGCATCAGTTCGTCCTGGCCGATCATTTGGCGTTTCGTACCGGGAGTCTCGACGACCTGCGGGCCATCGGTGCTCGCCTGGACGAAGCGGGCGTCGAGGGAGCGCTTCCGATCTCGCACGGTAATGCTTGGTCATTGTACTTCAACGACCCCGAGGGCAATGGCCTGGAATGTTTTGTCGACACCCCCTTTCATGTCGCGCAACCCCGCGCCGATGGATTGGATCTGTCGGCAGACGATGCGGCGATCGAGGCCGACACGCTGGCGAAAATTCAGGACGGCGAAGAGTTCCAGCCGCTTCTCGACTGGCAGGCTCAGTTTCGGGCCCGGCTGAATGGCCAGAACGGAGATTCCTAGGCAATGGATCTCGGAATCGCAGGTCGTCGGGCGATTCTGTTAGGATCAAGCCGTGGGCTGGGGCGGGCTTGCGCAGAGAGCGTTGCTCGCGAAGGTGTGCACGTGGTGATCAACGGTCGCAATGCGGCCGATGTGGAGGCGGCGGTCGACGAACTCCGGGTGTCGCATGACGTCGAGGTTACCGGTGTGGTCGGTGACTCGTCGACTCCCGAGGTGCATGATGCACTGCTTGAGGCATGCTCCGAGCCTGATATCTTGCTGCTCAACGGGGAGGGCCCACCGCCAGCGCCGTTTGCCGACCTCGGCCCGGACGCCCTCGCCGCGGCCTTCCGGCAAGCCGTAGTTGGCCCGGTTGGCATCCTTCAGCGGGTTGTCTCCGGGATGGTCGAGCGTCGATTCGGGCGCGTGGTTGCCGTCAGTTCGGCGATGGTCAAGACGCCGAACTCAGTTATGAGCCTCTCGCACGGCACCCGGCTTGGGCTCGCGGGCATTCTCAAGGGCCTCTCCAAGGACGTGGTGGCCCATAACGTGACGGTCAATCAGCTTCTGCCGGAACGGTTCGACACCGGTCGCCAAGAGCAGATGGCCCAACTGGTAATGCAGTTCAAGGGCGTCTCCTACGAAGACGCCCGTGCCGAACAGATCGCATCGATCAAGGCCGGTCGACTCGGCCGCCCCGAGGAGTTCGGGGATGCGTTCGCATATCTGTGTTCCGCCCAGGCCGGTTTCATGTCCGGGCAGAGTCTGCAGCTCGATGGTGGAAGCTACGAAGGGATTTTCTGATGGCCGAGAGCCCCGGCGTCGACGTTGATGTGTTGATCGTGGGGGCGGGGCCGGTGGGGATGCTGGGCGGGATCCTTGCCTCGCGCCTGGGGCTGAGTGCGTTGGTGGTCGAGCGCCGTGATGGGCCTCAGAAAGCGCCTGCGGCCCACGTGGTCAACGCTCGGACCTACGAGATCTGCCGCCAGGCCGGGCTCGATATGGAACGCATCTTCGCTGCCGGCAAGAGTGAATCCGATGCCGGCCACGTCAACTTTGTCACCCGACTGCGTGGCGAACTGATCGGCCGGCTCCCCTTCGAGCGTCAGGGGGAAGCCTGCCTCGAATTCACCCCGACGCCGCTGCGCAACCTGTCTCAGCATCGCTTCGAGCCGATCCTCGCCGATGAGCTGCGCGCCTCACCGGATGCCGACCTCCGCTACCGGCACCAGTGGGAGCATTCCGAGGAACTCGATGATGGCGTCGTCTCTGACCTCGTGGACCTCGACTCCGGCGATACGACCCGGGTGCGTAGTCGCTATGTTATTGGGTGTGACGGAGCGGGCAGCCGTGTTCGCGAGATGCTCGGCATCGAGATGGTCGGCCCGCCGCTGATCCAGGGTTATCTGATGATTCATTTTGCGGCGAACCTCCGCGGCCTCACGGCAGAGCGGCCCGCGGTATTGCACTTTACGTTCGACCCGCAAGCCTCTGGCGCGTTCATTGCACATGATGTCGAGTCCGATTGGGTGTTCATGCACGCAATCGACCCGTCGAACGAGTCGGTGGACGACTACGACGATGATCGGTGTGTGGACATTATCGAGAGGGCGGCCAATGCCGATCTTGACGCCGAGATCCTGGGCAAAGGCATATGGTGGATGAGTTCACAGACGGCGGCATCGATGGGGCGGGGCCGAGTCTTTCTGGCCGGCGACTCCGCTCACCGCTTTCCGCCTACGGGCGGACTCGGCCTGAACTCGGGGGTGCAGGACATCCACGGGCTGATGTGGCGCATCGCGGCGGTCATCGCAGGCAAGGCATCGGATGCGCTGCTCGATTCCTATGAGAAAGAGCGTCTCCCGGTTGCGCAGAATAACGCTCGCCAGTCGCTGACGAACGCCATTAAGCTGGTCGAGCTACCGGTAGCACTCGGCATCGACGTCGAGCCGACAAGTGAGCGGTTGGATGCGTCTCTGGCAGATCCGTCGAAGGCCGAGGCAATCGCCGCAGCGGTCGAGTTGCAGCGAGAGCATTTCGATCTGTTCGGCCTCCAGCTTGGCTATATCTACCGCGAAGGGGCCCTTGTCGGAGAGGATCCGCTCCCTGTGGAAACAGGTTCGTCCAGCGACTATCAGCCGACGGCTCGGCCCGGGGCTCGGATGCCGCACGATTGGCTGGAGGAGACCGGCGGGCGCTCAACCCTCGATCTCGTCACGCTGGATCGGCCTGTTCTATTCAGTTTCGGAGACCACGCGGCATGGCGCAACGCCCTTGGCGCCGCCGACGTGGCGATGGTCCGCGTCGGGGTCGACACGCCTGCGCTCGAATCGTGGCGAACGTTGTGTGCCGTTGATGGTGACGGTGCACTGCTCGTCCGTCCCGACCACCACGTCGCCTGGCGCGCGCAATCCTCGACGCAACTACCTGAACTCGAGCGTGCGCTCGCCGTCCTGGCGGGAAAAAGCCTCGAAGAATCCATCACCACAAGCAGGCGGCTTCCGGGCCGGAAATCCTGAGGGCTTTCTGCTCGCAAGTGTTGTTGGAGCTATCCCCAGTCTGCCACACCGCGGGGGCACGCGGCCATGGTCAAAACCGGGCGTCGTCAATAGTCATCAGGTCATCTCGGCGGCGCACGTTCATTTCGAGTGATTTTCTCGGCGCATGAAGCCGCAGCCGCGATTCGGGGAGACCGATGAATCCGTGCCCGCCCGTTTTTTTCCGGGTCGGGTGCGGTTTGGCTTTCGGGAAATTAGCTCGAAACACCGGATGCGATCGCATAACCTGCTGCGAGTGACCAGAGCGACAGCCGCCCAGCGACGCCGCCAGGTGCGGGCAGGGGAGTGGGAGACTGACCGGTGGCAGGATTCGGCTTGACGAGTAGAGCGCCTTCCGGGCAAGAAGGGCCTTCATGTTTCCTACCGTCAGTTACTTACTTTTCAGTAACTTTTTTGGAACATGAAGGTCGTTGAAAAAGGGAAAAGATTCATTCCCGATCCGACCCAAAAAAACGCAAGATTTTCTATCAATGAAGTACTGAGAATCACGATCAAAGTGAGTTTGCGACGAACGCCGACGCTGAAAAGCCTCAGGTTTCAAATGGCCTTGAACAACAGTACCGAGAAGAGATTGTCTTTGTCGACCCAGCTATCTGCCAGTTGCCAGCCGCATTGCCCGATTAGTTTTTGAAGGGCATCGATCTCGAACTTTCGTGAGTTTTCGGTATGCACAGTTTCACCCTGCCTGAAATCGAATGTTTTCCCTGATACTTCAACAGATTGGTCTCGATCGCTGACCAGGTGCATCTCGATTCTTGCATCATCGTCGTTCCATCTTGCTTCATGGTTAAAAGAAGCGACATCGAAGTTAGCGTCCAACTCTCCGTTCATACGTCTCAACAAATTGAGATTGAATTCAGAAGTGATACCGGCGGAATCGTCATAGGCCGGAATCAGGATTTTGGCATCCTTTTTCAAATCTGCACCCAGAACAAATTGTGCACTTGCTCCTAAATCCTCACGTGCGCGCTGCATGAATCCTGTAATTTCCGAGCTCTCGAGATTACCGATGGTCGACCCGGGAAAGAAACCGACCCGTGCACCCTCAGCTGATTTTTCAGGTAACTCGACGGCCGATAGAAAGTCTGCGACCACCGGATCTATATTCAGGTCTGGGTAATCTTCCTGCAATGAAGTCGCACTGGCTTGCAAAAAATCTGCAGAGATATCGATGGGTATATAAGTCCTGAGTTCTTCGAGCGCGTCGATGAGTATCCGAGTTTTGACCGAGGCACCCGCTCCATACTCGACCACAGTTGCGTGAGGGCCAACATGGGCAGCGATCTCCGCTGCGTATTGGGACAAAATGCCGGTTTCCGTGCGGGTTGGATAGTATTCCGGCAGCACGGTAATTTCTTCAAAAAGTTCCGAGCCCCTTTCATCATAAAGCCACCGGCAAGGAATGGTTTTTTGTAATTGGGAAAGCCCATCAATCACGTCGTTTTCGAACGTATTCTGAGAGTCATTAGTTGTTTCAAGCATTAATTTTGGCTCGCCGTCTCGGTCAATTCAACATCCACGCTGGATAGGGTTGAGTTGTTATGGATGCTAGTTTGCAGAATCCCGCTGCAGTCACGCAATCTGCGGCAGATAGTTTATCGAAATTTTTAATCGAAAGCACATTGTACGAACATGAAGATCTAATGGGTTTGCTTTCGACGAGATTTAAGTCGATCGGCGCGTTGCGCCGAAGCCGGAAGAATTCACCAAACCACGTTTGCTTACGCCTCTGTGGTTACTTGATTGTTATATGATTTTCACCCGATTGTCGTTTCGTTCAGCGGGGTGCAGGCTTTCTTGCGAGACGACCAAACAACACACTTGCAACAAGTCCAAGAAATGCGAAGCAGGCCATCAGGAGATAGAAATCTTGATGGCCTTGCAAACCTGGTGAGCGATCCAAAATCCAGCCGGACATAGGACCCATGAAAATATCCGGTGTAAAACCAATGACAGAAACCAGGCCTGTCGCCGTACCCGTTTCGATGGCCGGCACGTGCCCCTCCTCGAACAGCGCAAAATAGATGCCGCGCAGTCCAAATACAGCGGCACTAGTGACAATCACATTCACGAACAGAATCCAGATCTGGGGTACATTCGGGGTGTCGAAGGAGAGGAACCCAAAGCAAAATATCATAAGCGCAAAGCATAAGGCTGTTGCCCGGGACGGTAAAATACGATCCGCAAGAAGGCCAGCGGCAACGGCCGCAACCGGACGTATCCAAACGCTGTAGGCAGTCAACTCAGCGGCTTCAACTTCATTCAACCCATAAGCGCTGTAAGCAAAAAGAGAATAATTGTCGATGCCCTTATAGCCCACATAGGCCGCTACAATGATGAGCGATTGTAACCAAACGGTCGGCAACCTCATGACATCAATTGTACGTCTTACCAAACCCGGCCTGTTGGCAACCAAGTTTGCGTTCACAAGGTCCACTGACGGTTCGGGCACACACAGCCAAACTAAAGGTACTGCCATGAATGTGAAAAGAGTATAACAATAGATCACATATTGAAGCGCCAAAATGCGCTCCGCGTTGGTGGCGAGTTCCACATCGTCTGGGAAAAAACTACGTAAGACAAAAACCGCAATCGCGCTAATCAACGCCGCGAATAATCCGCGACCTCCATCCAATATGCCAAATGCGCGCCCTTGCGCCGAGACCGAACCCCATTCACGAGTGGCACGAATCAGCGCCCCCCAAAATAAAAGAATGGTGGTGAAACCCCAAAAGCCAAAGAGCAAGTGCAGGCCTTGGTAGGTTGGAATCTGCGCGAAGTAGAGCCCGCCAAGTCCTGTCGCCATCAAGGAAGCTGCCAAGAGTTTACGGGCGGAAAAAATATCGGCGAGTTGTCCACCTGGGAAATACGCCAGCATTGCAATCACCCCATACGACGCTTGGACAAGCCCCAACTGCAAATTACTGAACTCGAAAACCTCTAGAAAAGTCGGACGAAAGAATCGGGTCACGTGGAATGGCAGAGAAAATATAGCTTCACCGGCGACGATGAGTGCTGTCATCGTCATCAAGTGCGGAAAATCCGCATGATTGATCCCGAGAGTTTGTTTTTCTGACCTACTCATAACCTTCGCTTTTGCAGGTTAATCAGCACGTCGATGGCATACGGGGTTGTATGCACTGTTGATGATATCGCCCGGTTCGATTGCCGGCATAAACTTGTGAAACTCCCCGGAGATCATAGTTGGATTTGAGACAAGATGTGCACCGTCTTCAAAATAGGTTGTCGCTAACGCCATACGAGATTCGTTAGTCCTATTCGCACCGGCCGTATGAAACGATAACGAATGATGAAAGCTGATCTCGCCCAAATCGAAGCTGCTATCATCTACAGGAACATGTTTATCCGCGAAGATTTGGCTCAGCTGCTTGTCATAGCTTGAGTCGAACTTGTTAAAAGGCAGGTCTTTAACAAGTTTGTAAGTTTCCATGCCCGCTGCAAATGCAAGCGGTCCCATTTCCCTTGGAATAGGTTGCAATGGAATCCAAGCGGTACAGACATTTAGACTGTCGATGGGAAAGTGATGATAGTCATAGTGCCAAGGTGTGCGCCCGCAGCCAGGCTCTTTTGATAACGCATTGTCGTGATAGAGACGGACCGCTTGAACACCCAAGAGCTCGCTCGCAATTTGCGCGATGCGTTTGCTCAAAACGAAATGTCGCACGAGTTCGTCGTGAAGCCACATCATCTCGTCACTTCGAAAAGCCAATTCAGGCTCGGCTCCCAGGGTGTCAATTAAGATGCTGTTAATACGCTGTCTGAGCAGAGTTAAATGCTCGGGGTCGATGACGTTTTTAAGTTTGATGTAGCCATCTTTGGCGAACTGACTAATGCAAGCCGAAGACAATTTGTAGGGCGCTGAAAGACCAGACGCTATCTTCGCGAGTGTTGATTCGTCAATTTCAATAGGCGCTTGTACACCGGCGATCGCTGGCTTAGCGGCGGCATTCGTTTGATCATGCTCGTTCTCTGCGAGCGTCATATACCAATTCCACCATTGCTGGTTGTCTTGGTCCCACTGCGATGCAACGCCCTCGCTCTTCTGTTGGGCCTTGGACAAGTAGTCGTAGGACTGAGGTTTGGGCTGGGAGTTGGAAGGCTCTTTCACTATTCTTGCATCCAAAAATTAAATGAGGATAGATCATTCCCGAACACGACAACGTCAACAGATTGCTGAAAACGATAGGCTCCTCGGCTTTTGGCGTTCTTTAAATATTGCCCCAGAGATCCGCTATTCATCATTTCATGCAACGATATGGAATCATCAAAAGCGCAACGCTGTAGGTAGGATTCGAGTGCTTGGTGATCGTTTTCGTCAATGGCGGTTTCATAATTGAGCGTGCGAATTTGCCTCTCAAAACGAGAATTTTCAGCCGCTTCAGCGACATCTTCGGCGGCGCTGAAGCGCGTGCCGTTTCCACCGTGGATGCTTTCCAGGAAATGCTCATAGAAACGAATATAGTGCCCACTGCGATTGGACTGAGCCACGACGCCGATACCGCCGGGCTTCATGGCACCTTTCAAAATAGCCATGCATTCCCCCATCTCTGCGGCCGGCACGCAATAAAGTGCGTGGGTTGCCCAGCAGAGATCATAAGTGCTGGGCTTTGGCTGCCAGTCCTGCAGTCTGCAGCAATAGCGATCACGTTCGAGAAAAGGTGACTTGAGCACGGCTGCCGCTTCCTCGATCGCAAAGGTGCTGGGATCCAAAAGGTCGTACAGCACTTGAGTCGATCTGCCTTCAGCACTCATCAACTCAGGTAGCGTTGTGTGTTCCAACAGGGCGGTTGGAAACTTACCGCTGCCGCAGGCCAGATCTGCCAATTGAAGACCGCCTGTTTGCTCCGACAAGGAGGCCAGCAGAGCAGACCAGTCGATCAAGCCAGCCAAGTGTCGATAATCGACAGTCGCATAGGTGTAAAAGTTGTCCATACCCTCACGACCGTCAGCGCTCCAGTGAGCGCAACTCCGATCAAAGGTGTCGGCGTCTGTGGCGGCGGGAAGGGATCGATTCATGGCTTGGCTCCAATTTGCTGGATTCTTGGTGTCGTTATCGGAAGATACCCGCTATTCGAACGTGAGAAGCTCGACAAGACCCCCAAAACCTTCCGGGAAACTCTGTTAGGGTACTCCATCGTTCGCTAATCCGATCGTGTCTCTGCGCATAAGCGCTGACTTCAGGAGTTCATTGGTTCATCTATGAGTTTATACACGTCACATCAAAGCAAGATGATCACGTCAATTGACCGTGCGGTAACAGGTCTAAAGCAGATAGATCCCTTAGCTAATAGTTATTACGCCAAATGTCTCGAAATTTTTGAAGCCAATAGCGATCAACGGTTGGGGCTCCTGGGTTGGCTCAAAGCCAACGTTGTCTCGAGAATGTCGCAAGACACTAATGCTATTTTGAGTGTTGGCTGTGGCACAGGTGCTTTTGACGAGCACATTTTGGGATATGCCCGGGCGCGAATGAACCAAGTGTCGTATCTCGGCATTGAGCCAAACGAAATAGCGGCTGCTGAATTTTTACAAACAATGGGTTCTCAAAAATCTAATCAAGTCGAGGTTGCCGTTCTCGTGCAAAAGTTTGGCGAGCAAACCTTTGAAAACACGTTCGACCTCATTCTTTTTGTGCAATCCATCTACTATTTGGAAGATCGCAATGATGCTATCGATGCCGCACTACGAGCACTGAAACCTGGTGGGGAATTGGTCATCATGATTGCCCCTGACGAAGAACTGAACATCATTGCTAATCTGATGTGGCAACGCCAAATGGAACAAAAAAGTTGGTTCAGCGATGACGTACGAGCCCACTTGGATGCGCGTGACTTGGAATATTGTGAAACGCGCGTTAGCGCCAATCTGAATGCGAACGAATGTTTCGGCGAATCAACCGAAGAAGGTCGAAACATTGTGGACTTCATCGTGCAAACCCGAGCCGATCAATTGCCGACAGGGTTGCGCAACGACATTTCCGAATTCTTGATGTCGATCAGCGAAGAGAAAGGTACGACAACAAGTCTGCCTCATCCGGTCGATATTTTTCGATGCAGGAAACCCTAACCGGAGTTTTCAAAAGATACTTCAATGCACTGAAACCATCGGCCTATCCTTCTATTGCGTGCGGCGGTCTCCACGGGCGGGAAGCGCGGTAAACGCAGCCGGCAGCAGAATCGGAAGGGACGAATAGAGCCCCCGAATTCAATGGGTCGAGACTCCGGGAGGCGGAGACCCCGACTCGCTGCAAAACCCCTCCCGAGCCTACCTTCCGGTCAGCTTCGAACTCTGATCGGGCCTCTCGGGTAAACGGTCCAACTCCAAAATATAGTATCGCGCTTCAAAGCCGACCGGGATCGGCAGGTACCTCGGCCAATTCAGGAACTGCACAAAGACCACCGCCGCGGATCGCTCCTGATTCCAGGAGAAATCCGAGGCCAGGGCATTGCCACAATCGCAGAAATCGGGGTGACCCGGTTCGTTCCAGAAGGTCAGACGCTCGGCAGCTGCCCCGGGCGTGCGAGTGTCCGCAACGTATAGATAGGTCTTCAACCATTTAATGAACGAAGCGCTGCGCATATCGCAGGACTCCACGGGGTTCGGATACCCCCGCGAAGAAACAAAAAGCACCTCGCTGTCTCCGATGTATTTCGCATGCTCTTCCCAGGACCCTGTCTCACCAGCCATCCCGGATCGGTCGGTTAGCCGGGTCAATCTGTCCGTATGCGAGTCCAGACGACATAAATCCATGAAATGGTGTTGCTGATCAGGTACCGGAGCGCAGGCTGTCAGAATTTCGCCTGAGCGAAAGTCCTGCGTTTCGAAAAATGACCCCGGCCCACTGGCAGCCGACTGCAAGCCCCGGATGTTCTGCAAACGGGGCACCGGCTCGGCGAGAAAATCGCCTACCATCACCTGCATCGAGCCAAGGCAGCCAACGTCGCTGGTCACTCGCGTCCAGGTAACCTGACGCCCGTCGTGCGAGAAGTGCGGGTGCAAGGTCCCCCACCCGTTGTCCCCATCGATTTCAAAGAGAAGGTGGAAGTCCCCTCGAGCCGAGTCATAGACCCAGAGCGAGCTCGAAAGGCCGAACCCCGGGTAGCTCGGATCGGCGATCAGAGGCGATAGCTCCAAGTCCTCCGGGATCGCTGTCTGGTTTTCGATCTGCAAAAGCAGAAAACGGCCATCGGGGCCCCAGGCCGGATTGCCCACATTTCGCCCTGCGAGCCAGGGCACCTCACACGTCAAACACTCGGCGACTCCGCCTTCCGCCGCTACCAGATAGACATCGAATTTCGTGTCGCGTGAGCCCTTTGCATCAAAGGCAATTGGCGACCCCACCCCCTCCCAGGCAACGCGGCCAAGTTCCTGCACTGAATCGGGAAGGATCAGGGGCAATTCGCGAAGAGAGGCAACCTTCCACGACGTCGCGTCCACAAAGGGTTCTTTCGAGGCCACCTGCGACAGGCGGTTCGATATTTTCTGCGCGCGGACCGCGACCACCACCGCTCCCGCCAGGAAAACGCCCAGAGCCGCGAACAAGATACGCCGCAAGGCTGTCGGTCTTGGCATGCCGTGAGCGTACCCCTTTACGGTAGAAAAATCACTTCATCTCGCAACCAGCAGGCCAGCCCTCGACAAACCGAAATGTGCAAGCGAGAGGCTGGAATCGTGCTGAATTCGGGGTGATCGACGCAATCATGCGGTCATCCGAAAGATTACTTGATCACAGAGGGGTTCAGCGATAGGTCCGACCAATGGCATCCAAAATAATTGGCCGGCCGGCTTCCGGCCTCGAACCGATATCCAGCAGTCGGCGGCAATTTTTGCAGGCCACACTCGGCGGCCTGGGTTTGTTTCTCGCCGGAAATTCACTGTCCGGATGCGGCGGCTCCTCCAGCGCAAACTCGTCCGGTTTGATCGCGGATCTCGGCCCCCTCGGAGCCCCGGACGAAAACGGGGTGCGCCTACCCCTGGGATTCCAATCTCGAGTCGTCGCTCGAAGCGGTGAGCCGCCCACAACTTCCTCGGACTATCTCTGGCCGCTGTTGCCGGACGGAGGTGCCACCTTCCCGACCGGGGATGGTGGATGGATCTATGTGTCGAACTCCGAGGCCATTCCCGGAGGGGTTGGCGCCTTGCGCTTCTCGTCATCCGGCGAAATCGTCGATGCCTATCCCATCCTTGAGGAGGAAACTCTCCTGAACTGCGCCGGGGGCCTGACGCCATGGGGAACGTGGCTATCGTGCGAAGAATGGGATGTTGGCGTTGTCTGGGAGTGCGACCCCACAGGGCGGCGCCCCGCCATTTTACGCAAGAGCCTCGGGGTCTTCAAACATGAAGCGGCTGCGGTCGATCCGGCAACGGGCAACATCTACATGACCGAAGACCAACCGGACGGTCGGCTCTATCGATACAGACCCCGGTCGAGGAACCGCTTTGGGCAACCGGATCTGACAACGGGCTCCATCGATGTCGCGCGCATCGTGGAGGGCGAATCGGGCGCCATTGTCTGGCACGAACTTCCCGACCCCGAATTCACCGGAGAAACCCCCACGCGCCACCAAATCCCCGAAAGCACGCCCTTCATTGGCGGAGAAGGGATCTGGTACCACGAGGGTCTGGTGGTCTTTTCAACCAAGACAGACAACCGCATCTGGCAACTCGACCTGCGTTCCGACACGATCGGAATTCTCTATGACCCACTGACCTCACCGTCTCCAGTATTGACAGGCGTCGACAATGTGACGGTCTCCCAATTCGGTGAAATCCTTGTCGCGGAAGATGGCGGAAACATGGAACTCTGCCTGGTGCGCACCGACGGCGGGGCGCAACCAATCTGCGAGATCATCGAACACCCGCTGTCCGAAATCACGGGGCCTGCCTTTGATCCCTCTGGCAACCGCCTCTACCTGAGCTCTCAACTCGGTCCCACCGATGACATCTCCAACACCCTCGGAATCACCTATGAAATCAGTGGGCCCTTCCATAGTCGAACCTGAATCGCCGTCATTTTGCGCGTCCAGCTCGCTGGCATGGCATCCGCGCAGCGGGAATTGTCCTTCCTGCAAGGACGCGCCCGTCCGGCCCCGAAGTCGTCCTGGCAGCTATCGAAGAGCATCTGGGCCAGAAGGATCCGCGCGTCTCAGGGGTGTGGACGAATACCTTTATTTCGGTCGGGCTTTTTGACTCTTTCCCACGGGTCAACCTTTGCGTAAAGTCGAGTCGATGATTGGAATCGGCTCCGAATCGAACACCCCAGCCCCACTCGCCGGGCAGCCGGAACTCCCTATTTGCCATCGAGTTTTCTCAAAGAACCTCGAAGAGGGAAATCAGGCCTTCAAGGGTCTGTTTGATTACGAGCAATTCCAGCTGGCTTCCGGTGAATTCAACTCGGAGCTCCTGAGTCTGGCGGCATGCGAATCGATTCTTGGCAGCTTTCGATACTTCGCGGCCGCGTTCAATCAGGGGGCGCTTCGTGCCGACCAGGTCGGCATCGGCCTGCCAGCTCTCGACAGCCAGTGTCTCTGGTGGGGCCATGCACATGGGAGCCGCTCAACTTTCGAAATCCCCACTCTGATCCCCGGAGAAATGCTCCATCAGAAAACCCAGTCCGGCCCGCCGGTTCTGGCTGTCTTTATCGAGCGCAGCAAGCTGGAAGCTGCCGCCGAAGCGATGGGCCTGAGAGAGCATATCGATGACGTGTTCCGACCCAACCGCACCAGCCGTTGGCTGGCGTGCTGCCCGGAAAAAACAGCTCATGTGCGCCACGAGTTGGGGGAGATTCTCCGTCGGGGCCTTGCAGGCAGCAGCGAACTTCGGGCCGACGAAGTTCAGGCCATCATCTTGAGCGAAATTCTGGAACTCCTGGACGACCGCATTCACCCGCGGAACCCTCCGTCGCGGGCGGACGCCGCACTGGTCGAACGAGCCGGCGCGACATTCGATGCAAATTTGGAGCTGCGCTCTGTCAGCGCTCTCGCACTAACTCTGGGTGTACCTCGGCGAACGCTGAAGCTCTATCCGGTATGCACCGGTAAATATGTTGCCATCGTTTCCAGCGAAGAGTTGGCAATTCTGGACCGCATGACTCTGGTCGACAACGATGGCGATGGTCAAAGCGAGACTGTTCGGTTCACACAAGTGAACGTTCAGATAGTCAACGGGCGCGGCAGCACGGATACGATCAATGGTCGCGGGAATCTGATCGTTGGTTACGACGAAGACAACCGACCACCACCGAGTGATCAGCGCTCACCCAAGAGTGGCTCACATAATGTCGTGTTTGGTGTCGACAATTTCTATAGCAGTTTTGCTGGCTTGATCGGTGGAACTTCCAACGACATTACGGAAGAGTTCGCGGTTGTCCTGACTGGTGCCGGTAATAGAGCTTCGGGTCTCATGAGTTCCATTACTGCAGGGTCGGGAAATTTGGCGGCTGGTGAGTTCTCGTCGGTCGTGGGCGGAACAGACAATTCTGCCTCCAGGCTTGGATCCTCGGTTGGTGGTGGCCGTAAGAATAGAGCTTCGGCTAAATATGCGGCCGTGAATGGCGGCCTGAACAATATTGCTGCAGGCGAAAATGCAGCGGTGAATGGCGGCGAGCTCAATCGTGCCGACGGTGAAAATTCATCGGCGAATGGCGGAGATGGAAACCGGGCCGAGGGGCTTTATTCGTCGGCCAATGGCGGAGAAGGAAACGTTGCACGGGGGCGGAATTCTACCGTCAACGGAGGCTTCATAAATCAGGCAAATGGCGCCTACTCCTCGGCCAACGGGGGTCGGGAGAATGACGCTTCGGGAACCTTGGCCACAGTCAGCGGCGGCACGAAGAACCAAGCGGCCGGATATGGCTCCACCGTCAGCGGCAGCACAGCTCACCTCTGCAGCGGGGTCGATGAACTCTGTCCATGAAGCCCTCCGTCAACGCAGGCGGCAGGAGGGCTCTTTCGCCTCAACGACCCTGATAGGTCAATCCGAATCTCGGCCGAGTCTTGCACGCCGAAGCGCTACCCCACCCCAACTCTGCCGGTTTTCCTGTGTCAGGCAGACTCAATCTCGAACGTTGGCGCGCCCTGTCTCGGAATGCGACCATCTGCTCCAGCCCGACCGACCAGAGAAGGCGCGGGCCGATGACGACGAGCATTCAGGATTCTTCATGCAGTTCCACGCTCTGTCATCGAGGTGGCGCATTTCACTTGGCGCTCCGCCTCCGGTCGCACGGGTTGGAGCACCAACGCCGCTGGCCGGGAGAGACAGGGCCAGACCGTGCACCCGACCGGCGGCCGTCAGCTGGCTAGGCGCACGGCGGTGCGGGTGGACAGGATGCGGGTGATGGCGCGAGCTTTGCCTTGAAGAGACCCTTGCCCCGGGGGCTCAGTGGGTCGATGCCCGAATCACTGATGACGATGCCGCCGAAAATTGCACAATAATTCGTATCACCGCTTTCGACTCTTACGGCGACAGCCTCCTGCGCGGGTTCATCGAGAGAGTAGGAAATCGGTGCGCGGCGACCGGTGCACGTGATGCGCAGTTGCTGACCATCGCTGATGGTCACCGAGCGGCAAGGCCCGAATTCAGCCTGCGAATCTCGGTAGTTGTAAGTGGGCCCGGTGATCGGACCGTTTTGGCGCCATGCATTCCCCGCCGGAAGGTCGAAGCAGGCAACGTCGTTGCCATCTGCGGCATTGTAGAACTGCACCCGCAGACCGTCCAAGGCTGGGTTGATGCCCGATCCGGGGGACGTGTCAATCGTCGGATCTTTGAGGGAGAGAACGATCTTGCGCCGCGTAGTGTCGGTCTTGTCCTTGATGAGAAGGCTATTGCCGGCCACAGGAGTTGCTTCGTCCGGCTGATCTGGGGAGAGCGTGAATCGAGAGAGGATGTTCCACGCAGACGACGCAATCGAGAAGTTATTTGAATTGGAGTAGATGATATGGCCGCCGTTCAGGCTGCATAATGTCGTCTCCACTCCCTCGGCACACTGCGTGAAAGTCTCGCAGGGCCCATCTACGACTGGCGAACCTTCGCACTGATTTTTCTCAGCCCAACTTGCAAAGCTTGCTTGTGATGCGGGTGCCCAGAACGTGCCTTCGTAGGGAACGGTGGAATCCCCCAGGCCGTGAAAGTGGGCCACCGTGATCGGTCGAGATGGCTGGCAGGCGCTGAGCGGGAGAATTCCCAGCGGAAAAGCCACAGGTGCCGTTGCCGCGAAGACTTCACTGGCCTCACAGGCGAGCCGATGCGCGAGAGCGCCCCCATTCGAGAGCCCCGTGGCGTAGACTCGTTCGGAGTCCACCGTGAACTCGGCCGAAATTGCATCAACGATGGCTACCGCCAAACCCACATCGTCGACCCTGCCAGCCAAAGCCTCACCGCAACAAAACGTCGCTGCATTCCACGAATTGCCGACACCTTGTGGGTACGCGACGATGAAATTTTCTGCGTCCGAAACTTGACGAAACCCCGACAGGGAGGCTTGTGCATTGCTGTTCGAAGTATAGCCATGAAAATCCATGACCAGCGGCACTGCAGAGCCCGCAACATAACTCGAAGGCACGTGAACATTGTAGGTGCGGGTCCGCCCATCGAAGACAATCGATCGGGCGTAGTCCCCGGAGCTCGACTGCGCGGCCAGCGGAGCCGCATGGGCTGCGTCAAGCAAAGCCAGAACTCCGAACATCAGCGAAATGAAATGCAATTTTTTCTTCACACTCACGTGTTCTAACAGTAGCGCCCGGTTCAAGCGCATGTTTTTCCGCGTTTATTTTTTGTTTTCGGCGTAAATCGTTCGTTGCACTACAGAGTCTACGGCAAACGCTTTCTCGTATCCGCAAACATCAAGGACTCCGCCACGCCGAATCAGAAAGCGTATGCGTCGTCGTGACGCTTGGCCGGATCAAGCTTGGTAGATGCCCCCTGCCGAGAGCGTCTTACGAATGGATAACTTCAAGCGGATACCGTGGGCGGATGCGGGACTCAGGGACGCGATCCTCAACGACGCGTGCGGCCATCGATCAGGCTGCGGTGGCGGGCGACGATGCAGCGGTAGCTATGGATCGGCGCGGTGGTGTCGCGTGCATGCGGACGGTGGAGGTCGAGATGGATCCGTACCCGGAACGAGGTACTCTCATAGCCCCTGTGTCGGCTGCCCAATCCCTTCCGGCCTCGCAGAGTTCCCACTGCTCGCTCATGCGCTGCGGTTGTTCTTCATTTTGGCCCGGGGTCGGTGGCACGACCCCCTCGGGCGATCTCGAGTGTCTAGTTCAGATAGAGAATCGCGAGACTCATCCCGAGCATGAGTGCGGCAGGCAGCGATTTCATCGGCTCGTCGCCGACCTTTAGATGCATCGCAATCGCTCCGAGCATCAGCCCGACCACGATGCTGGCTCCGGGTTGGACGAGGCTGGGAAGGGCGATGCCGCCCAACAGCAAAAGCGCCGAGCCGATCTTCAGGAACCCGATCAAATAAAAAAACCAGTCAGGGAGCCCGTAGGTGGCGAATTCTTCCTGCAGCGATTGTGCGCCGCCACCGCGGTATGCTGTGGGGTTTTGGGCTCGAAGCAACCAGACATTGAGCAGGCCGGCGCCGACAATAAACTGCAAAAGTATTGAAATCATAAAAAAAACACTCCTTGGGGTGCGGTACGCGTGGAACCGTCTACAATCTAGCTTGAAAATGCCGTCTGTCGAGTCCATCTACCAAGTGGCGAAAGTTTTGTCGCTGACTCTTTTCCTCTTTTATGGGCTCAGCTGCCTGTTTGCCGACGCGATGGTTGAGGAATTTCGGAGATTCGGGCTCGCGGACTTCCGGCGCCTTACGGGCAGTCTGGAAGTTCTGGGAGCTCTGGGCCTGATTGTAGGCTACTTCTACCCGCCTTTGGTTCCCTGGGCTGCCGGCGGACTGGCGCTCTTGATGTTGCTTGGGGTCGGAGCCCGAGTCCGCGTAAATGATCCGGTCTTCGAGATCCTGCCCGCCGCTTTCCTGCTGGTCGTCAACGCATTCATCGCCTGGTACGCGAGCGGCAGAGGCAGCTGAACGGGACCGGCTGGCAATGTTGAGCGGGTCTCGGGCTTCCCCTGGCTCGCGGGGGCACGCCCTCGTTAGCGCGGCATGCTGTAGTTGCCCATTCTCCCGGTGATCATCGGCAGGTCGAGGAAGGTCTTGATGCCCGGGTTTTCGGCGTCGCATACGACCTGAACCGAATTCACCAGATGGTTCCCCGTGGTCGCCATGCCTTGCGCGACTCGTTGCTCCTGATTCAGGTCCGAGGGGAAATCGACATCGATGTTCAGGTTCACGTCCCCTTCGAGCGCGATGCGCCATCCGGACTCTCGCGGGATGTCCATCTTCGATTGGAGACGTGTCTGGTCGTTGTCGTCCATGAACCAAATTTGCTCCTGCACAATCCTCGTTCCCTCGCGGGTCACGCCGATGTGCTGGTAGTGGTTCAGGGCGATGGTGTCTTTCGCGATGATGCCGACGGCAGTTTGGATATCCTGGTTGGCCAGAATGTAGTCGTTTCTGGCTTCATAGGAGATCACCTCGGAGCCGATGCCTTCGGCGATCATCTCGATGGGCTCGTACCAGAAAGCCTTCAGCATCTCCTTGATGGGATTCGCGTCGGCCTCTTCGGGTGTCTTGCCAAGATTCATCAATTCGCGAACGACCCCCTCCGAACTATAGGTGCGACAGTCGCCACATTCGGTCATCGTGATCTTGTCAATTCGATTGCACCAGCCGGTAAAGGTCAGAGGGAAGCGTTCGGCAATCCCGCCGGGGTTGCAACCATTTGCATGGAAATTAACGCCACCTTTCCGGCAGGCGGCTTCGATCTGCTGGGCTGCCTCGGGGTCCTGCCGGAAGGGGAACCAATACGGACAAGGGGTCACGATATGTTTGCCTGCCTCGAGAATGCGGCACATCTCCTCCACCGTCCATGGCATCGGGCAGTAAAGGACACAGTCCGCGTCGAGGGCAAGGATCGCATCGATGTCTTGCGTGGCGGTGATTCCGGTTTTGTCTATGCCGGCGATATCGCCTGCGTCGAGGCCCGTCTTGCTGTCGGTATAGACTTTGACCCCGACCAGTTCGAGCAGGGGGTTTCGGACCACACCTTTCAGGGAGGCGGTTCCGACAACGCCGGTCGCCCATTGAATGACTTTGTATTTTCGCATCAGTGTTCTCCGGTTCACGCGCCCTCTGCCGTGCAGATTGTTCGGCAAGGTTAGCTGCATCCTTTTGCTGTAAAATTGCGTTACAACAGGATCATGGAAATTGGAGAACTTCTACTGGGGAGCACCACGGAGACGATCGACTTCGGATCACTTCTGGGTCGAGTCGCCGTTGGCGTCTGTTTTGTCGTGCACGGTTTGGGCAAGCTGGGGCTCGTCGGTTCGGGTACGATGGCGGGTTTCACGGAGTTTCTCCGGGAGCGCGGGGTGCCGATGCCGGAAGTCCAGGCGCGGATTGCGATGCTCTCGGAAATTGTCGGGGGTACACTGCTGGCGCTGGGGTTGTTGATGCGGCCTGCCTGCCTCCTGCTGGTCGGAACCATGCTGGTCGCGGGTGTGGTGGGGCACCGAGGCGCGGGCTACCTGATTACCAACGAACCCCCGGGGGCAGAGTATACGATCAATCTGGTGGTCATTTCGCTTGTCCTCTTCCTGATTGGCCCTGGCCGATTCTCTCTGGACGCACTGCTTTTTCAGACGATTCCGGGTTAGGTCCGGTGGCCGCGCCCCAATTATCGGCGCTGGGGAAAAATAAACCTTCGGTTTTATGAAGGTTTTTCAGTCGTAATATGTCTGCGGATCTTCAAATGCGACGCCTCTTGGGGTAAACCGGGCTCCATGACGATTGGAACATCTTTCAACCGGGCCGCTCATATGGATTCGTTCACGGACGCCGACGAGCGTTGGGGGCCTTTGCAAAAGCTGGCCGGACAATGGGCCAGCGACAAGGGCCGGGACTTTTCCTATTCGTACTCGGAGAAGAAAGACATCGAGAACCTCTATCGCGAGGAAGCCTCCTTCGACCCTTTCGGGCCTGTGGACAATGGTAAGCAACAGCTTTTCGGGCTCGATTACCGCATGAAGGCCTGGCGTCTCGGGGCGGACGATTTCTTCCATATGGAAGTTGGTTATTGGCTCTTTGAGCCGGCGACGGGTCTGATCCACAGATGTTTCATGGTTCCGCGCTCGACGACAATCGTGGCGATCGGCGAGGCGGCTCCCGACGCCTCCAGCTTCAAGCTGACGGCCAAGGAAGGATCACCGACCAATGGCATTCTCTCCAACGCCTATCTCTACGACGGAGCGGCTCGGAGTGTTTCCTTTGAGTTGGCGGTCGACCTTTCGGATGGGAAATTCTCCTACAAGGAAGATCTTGTAATGGAGATGGCATCGCACGGCGGGGCCGAAATGCACCACACCGACCAGAATACTCTCGAGCGTTTCTAAGAGCCGACGGTCGCTGTCGCCTCAAGATTACTGCCCGGCGCATCGCTGATTTGTCGAGCCAGAAATTGACCGATCTCCTCGACGGCTTTGCCCGCCGCCGGGACGAAACTCATATTGGCAAAGCCATGAATCAGCTCGGGATAGGTCTGGTGGAGAACCGGCACGCCTGCGGCTGCCAGTTTCCGGGCGTAGGCATCACCTTCGTCACGTAGGGGGTCAAAGCCCGCCGTGATCACAACGGCAGGGGCATGGCCGGAGAGATCTTCGGCGCACAGCGGCGACAATGTGGGGTCACTCCAGGTTGCGGGGTCCGGCGCATAGTGGCCGCGAAACCATTCCATGCTCGCACGGGTCAGTATGAAACCCTCGGAGCATTCCTCAAAGGACTTTGTGTTAAACGAGAGGTCGGTCACCGGGTAGAGCAGGAGTTGCGCGAAGGGGATTGTCCTCGCCGCGGCTTTGCGCGAGATGCAAAGCGCTGCGGTGAGGTTCCCGCCTGCGCTATCACCACCGGCCGCTATGCGATCCGGGCTGACCTTCAGGCGCTCGGCGTTGGCCTCCACCCAATCGAAGGCAGCTTCGGCGTCGGCCAACGGGACGGGGTAGGGATGTTCGGGCGCCAGTCGATAATCCACGGAGAAGACGCGACAACGCGCGGTCAATGCGAGCCTCGTGCAGAGACCTCCATGGTTCTCCAGATCAAACAGGACCCAGCCACCGCCGTGATAGTAGACCAGTGCGGGGCTTGCTCCCTCCAAGTTCTCGGGACTATATTCCCGCACGGTGATCTCGCCGCCTTTGACCGGAATTCGGTGGTCGACCGTCCGGCACCCGGGTGGTGGCGGGTCGAGGTTCATATCTCCCTGCATTTTACGCGCATCGGCTGGCGTCATGGTTTCCAGTGGTGCACTGCCTTTCGCCACGAGGGTGCAGAGCAGTTGAAAAGCGGGAAGGAGCTTCCTGTCTCCTACAACTTGCTGGGGTTTCCCGGATAGCCGGAGCAGGAGCCAGCGGGGGGCGCGAACCAGAATCGAGACGAAGGTCAGAACCAGAGATTGCATGGTGCCGCACGGTATATTGACTCTCCCGAGAGGGCAAAGAGTCGTCTCCCGCCTCGATACTCGTTAGGGTCGGGTGGGAGAGCTATGGAAAATCAACTAAAATTCCCCCGAGCCCCCGTCTTTCCCGAGGATCCGCGATTGATTCTCTCGGATGATTTTCTCCAGAATCCGCACCCCATGTTGCGGGAACTCCGGGAGAATCACCCGGTTGCGAGGGTTGGAGATACCGGTGTGCATCTGCTGAGTTCGTGGGCGATCATCGTCGAGGCACTGGGTCGCGAGGAGGACTTCTCGGCTAATTTGACCGGAGTTCTTCTGCGAGATGTCGACGGCACGCCCACGACATTCGATCTGCCCGTCTCCGCCGGCACACAAGTCATTGCGACGGCCGATGAGCCGGCACACGCCCGCCACCGGAATTTGGTCCGTGCTCGGCTGCTCGAGCGTCAGATCGCCGCCATGGAGCCCGAGATCCGCGCGTGGGTGCGATCGAACCTGCGCACGCTGCTGGATGCCGGCGGGGGGGATTTCGTCCCTTTGGCAGAAACGGTTCCCGCTCGTGTCATTGGACATCTCCTCGGCTTGCCGGCCGAAGACGTCGATCAGCATCGGCAATGGGCAATGATGGGTGGAGAGATGCTGGCCGGCGATCTTGACCTCCAGAGAATGCAGGGACTGGCCGAGGATACTCTGGCGATGGCCGTTTACCTGAGTGAGCATCTGCCGGCGACAACATCGCCCTCTGCGGCAAACGATCAGGCGCCGACCTTGATGGAGCTGTTGGCCGGAGGAGTTGCTTCCGAGGCGATCGATCCGACCGAGGCGATCGGGATTGCAATCGTCATGTTTGGCGCCGGTGGTGAATCAACCAGCGCACTGCTTGGGTCGGCGATTCGTCTGCTGGCGGAAGACCCGGAGCTGGCGGATGAGCTTCGTTGCGAACCGACACGGATCCCGGCTTTCATCGAGGAGGTCCTGCGGCTTGAGCCTCCCTTCAAATTCCACTACCGCTCGGTTCGTCGCGCCTGCGAGCTGGGCGGTTTTGCCCTGGAGGCGGGCGATCGACTCATGCTGCTCTGGGCCGCTGCGAATCGGGACCCGGCTGTTTATGACGAGCCCGAGCAATTGCAACTCGATCGAACCCATCCACGACACCATATGAGCTTCGGGCGTGGCGCCCATTTCTGCGTTGGTGCCCACCTTGCAAGACTTGAGGCGCGAGTGGTCCTCGAGGAACTTCTCGGCTCGACCAACGGGTTCCAGCTTGATGACTCGGCGAAGGTTCGGCATGCCAACAGTATTTTTGTTCGGCGATTGGCGCATCTGCCGATTCGCCTTCAGGCCGTCCGCTGAAGCGGCGGACTCTATCTCCCTCAGAGGTGCGGCAGGAGCTCTGCGGCGACTTGTGCCAGAACCTCGCGGCGGGCGTCGAATCCGGGCAGGAGCATGACCTGATCGAGACCGGCTGCATCAAGGTCGCGTAGCCGTGTCAGGAGTTCGTCGCGGGTGCCGATCATGCAAGTGGTCCGAAGAATCTCTTCCGTGAGAAAGCCTTCTTCCTCGGGCAGCACCCAGCAATTGTGGCCGGCATGAATGCGCTGGTGGCGCCGCTCGGCGGGGAATTCTTCGAGCATCTTTGTGTACCGCGGCCACATCTCTTCGAGCAGAGCGGGAGGGGCGTGCCCGAAATTACGGAATTGCTCGTAGGCATAATGAATACTGGCCATGGCCATGGCGCCACACTCGCGTTTGACCCTGTCGGAGTCTGCACGCTCGCCTTCGTGGAGGACCGTAATGGTGGTCAGCGCGGTTGTGTAGAACTGATCCCGATCGATTGTCCGGCCCGCCTCGGTCGCTCCCGCTTCGATCATCTGCCAGAGGAACTCGAGGACAGCCAGGTCCGGGGGCAGAGAGAGCACAGCACCGTCGCCGTATTTCCCTGCCAGGCCGAGGGACCTTCGCCCGAACCCCGAGACGTAGAGTGGTATCGGATCGCTGAAATTGACGAAGCCGTCCTCGGGCATGATGTGCCGGATCGGCCGGGCTTGCTTCGCGCCACGGGTCAACGGCCCCATCATGGCCTCTTCGCCGCGCAGGAGCGGCTTTATGGACTCCAGGTAATGATCAAACTCGCGAATGCGGTGTGGGGGTTGTCCCATGGTTCGCATCGCCGTGTTGCCGGTGCCGATTCCAAAAAAAGTCCGACCGGGTGCGAGCGCGTTAATCGTGGCAATGCCGGCCGCATGGACAGGTGCGGGTCGTGTCGCAGACACCGCAACACCGGTGCCGAGCTGAATTTTCGTGGTCTGCGCGGCTGCGAGCGCCAGTGTCGCGTAGCAATCCGACCAGAGCATTTGGCTGTCGGCCATCCACGCGTGGGAGAAGCCCAGCTTTTCGGCTTCGACGACGGTTTCGATGTCTCCGATATGCGATGCCACACAGACTCCGATTTCCATGGGGGCAAGTTTAGCTGGGATCCGACGGAAGGTCGACGGAGCGGCCCCGGCGCAGCAGCCAATCGAGCATCGGTTTAGCCATCCGGGCCGTGGGATCTGCGGAATCCCGAAAATTGATATGATCCCGGCTGTCGCGGAAGGCCCGGTCGGGAAGTGTTCGATGCAAGTCGAGAAATTCGCCGCCGCGACCGCTGGCGGCGATCACCAGAACCAGAAGCAGTCCGAGCAGGCAGCCTTCCTGAGCGCCGCCGACAATCCCGGCCGCTTGTTCTCGGAATTTCGCTGCGCGATTTCGAATCCACCGCTCGGCGAAATGCATCAGCATGGCCGCGAAAATCAAAATCATGCCCCAGAAGGGCAGGGGCCCATTCCATGATCCGGAGATCGTCCCCTCGATCATCAACCATGCATCATTCAGTGTCTTGGCACGGAAAAATATCCAAAGAAAAGTGACCGCATGGAAGCAAAGCAGAATGCGCCACCAGTCCCGCACCTGGCCGGGCGAGGTCGCGTGTGCCGTGTCGCGCAGGGGGCGGTGGAGAGCGAGCAGGACCCCGTGCATTCCACCCCAAAGAAGGAAGTTCCAACCAGCGCCATGCCATAACCCGCCCATCAGTATCGTGATCAGAAGGTTGCTGCCGCTTCGGAAACTCCCACCCCGGTTGCCGCCCAGAGGGATATAAAGATAATCGCGCAGCCATCGGGACGGGGTGATCTGCCAACGGCGCCAAAATTCAGTGGGGTTTCTGGAAAGATGGGGTTCCTCGAAGTTCTTGGGGAACTCGAATCCAAGCAGCCGAGCGATGCCGCGGGCCATATCGGTATAGCCCGAAAAGTCGAAATAGATCTGGAAGGCAAAAGCGTAGATCGCGAGTAAATGAAGCGGTCCGCTTGTGATACCCGGATCGGCGAAAATCGGTTCCACGAGCGGCGCGAAGAGGAAATCTCCAAGGATGACTTTTTTCGGCAAACCGGATGCGATCAACCAGATGCCGCGTCGATTTTTCTCGGTGGTGATCCGGGCAGACGCTGTTAACTGAGGCAGGAACTCCTGTCCGCGCAGAATTCGCCCGGCGATCAATTGCGGAAAAAAGCTGACGAAAAGCGCATAGCGGGCGAAAGTAGGCGGCGCCTCGATAGATATCGACATGCAAGCCAATCAGCTGAAAGGAATAAAAAGAGATCCCCAGAGGCAGAAGGAGGTCTGATAGCGGCAGGGGACCCGCGGCGAGAATTGTGGTGAAGGGAAGCAGGGCACCCTGGAGAAAGGCGGCATATTTGAATGTCGCCAGAATGGAGAGAGTAAACACCAAAGATGCGATCAGCCACGCGCGGCCGCTCCCCGGTCGTCCAGCGCTTTTGTCTTGTTGACGCCTCATGCGGCAGAGAAAAAAGTAATTGACTCCGATGTTGAAGAGCAGGAGCAGGAGATACTGCGGAATCTAGAGGGAGTAGAAGATCAGACTGGCTGTCAGAAGCCAGCCTGTGCGCATCTTCCCGGGCAGCAGCCGATCCCCGGCCAGGACGATCAGGAGGAACGCGGCAAAGATGAGCGTCGGGAAGAGCAAGGATCAGGCTTCCGCGACCGCTCGTAGCGCCAATGCCGGCCCGCTCGGATTCCTCTGGCAAGGCACCTCGATCCCGGAGGCTTGGCGGTCGGTGCCTGTCCTACCGCCCGGCAGGAAGGTTTTTCTCGGATAATCTCTATGGGTCGACATGCTTCGCGTACTCTCTGTTCCTGCGGAGTCGCCGTAACCATAGAGCGGATTGAAATTCGACGAAACTCCGTTCGCTCGTTGATTCCGGGACCGTACCCCTGTGATAAGGGCTTGGCTATGAGGAGAAATGGTCTTGAACGGAAGCTCCGCTGGCGGGTTTTGGGTGATGCGGTCCCGTTGCGTGTTTGGCTGGCTGCGATATTTTTTTCCGTAGGTGCCGTTGCCTGTCATTCTACGCCCAAGGTTTTTCCCATTCCCGGACCCTCGGAATGGAAGCCGGAGGGCTGTCGTCCGGTGAGTCGCAGCGAGTCCGGGATCGAGGGGCGCGGTATTTGGCGCAATCTCCATACGGATAGTCGCAACTCGGACGAGGTCTCCGTGGTCCTCTCGCCCGAATTTTCCCCGGGTTGGGTGGCCGAGTCGTCGATGTGGAACGCTTCCGGTGTTGTTTTCGATCGCTTCAGCAATGTTTATTTCACCCCGCTTTTTCCCCACGAAAATGTTGTCTTGATTGGTCTCGACGGCAAAACCGGGAATCGCCTCTGGGCGATTCCGGGCAAAGGTAACCGTGTCGGCGCGGGTTCGCCGATGGTTCTGGACGATCCGGATCGTCCAGGTGAGGAAATCATCTACCTCGGGCTTCAGGACCGAGCATTGGCCGTCCGCACTAGCGGCGAGGTCGTCTGGGACGTCCCGACGGGGCTCTCCCGAACGCCGAGCAACAGCATGAGTGTCTTCGGGGTCAACTATTCGGCCCGTGCCGATGCCCTGGTGGCGGTCGCTGCCGACGGGAGCATTTATGTGCTGGATCGCAAGACCGGCAGAAAGCTCCTGAGCGCACCGCAGGCCCTTCCCGGGGCACCGGGCGTGGCCCGAACGCTCGCCGCCGAGTTGACCCCGGAGTTGTCCGCAAAGGTGGCCGCGATTGTTTCGCCTTTTCTGAATTTACCGCCCGGTCTCGAATTCGAAGACGTTCTTCATATCATTTTCGGCGAAGGTGTCGTTGTTGCCAATTTCTTCGCTATCGATTCCGACACGGGCGCGATGTATTTTGCGGCGACGGCCCCGGATGAAGCGGACGGTGTGGTCGACGGGGTCGCTGCTACAGGTGCTCTCTACCGAATGGACCTGGTTCACGACGACGGCAAAATCGCCCTGCGAGAAACCTGCCGCAAGACATTTCGTGGAGGTTCGGCGTCGACGCCGGCGCTCCGCGCGGATGGTGAACGGGTGTATGTTGCGGATGCCGAAGGCAGAGTGCTGGCCCTGAATTCTTCGTGCGAGCAACTCTGGGAGGTCGACACCGGCGAACAGGTGCATGGTTCGATTGCCGTGAGTAGCGACAAGGGGGAGCTTTATGCTTCCTCGAGTCGCGCGATTACCAAGATCGTCGACCGAGGCGATCGCGGGGAACTCATCTGGCAAACGCGCCCGGATGCATACGATCTTGGCCCCTTGCAGGAGACGATCAACGTGCAGATGCTCACAGTCGCGGCCAACGGAATTGCTTTTCAGGGTGGCGCGGGCGTGAGTCGTGAGGGTGCCCGCGTGCCTTTTCCTCTTCGCACCGGGATGGGTTTGCTTGATCGCGACACCGGTGAGGTGCTGTATTTTTCCGACGGACCTGACGAAGCGGTGAGCGTTGTCAGTATTGGTCCGGACGGAATGATGGTGATTGGCGATACTCCTTTTCGCCGCGCATTTGTGCGTGCGATACGACCCTCGATGACCGAGCCCTTGTCGGGTGGCGTGCATAAATGGACGACAGCCCGTCCCGATCTGATCGTGCGGGATGCTGTTTGCGCGGCCGAGTCTCGGCTGGCGAATGCGCGGGCGAATGAAACCCTTTGTCCGGAATCCAGTCGAGACGAAGAGTTTCTGGTGCAGCAGCTTTTGGCGCAGGCCGCCTTGCATGCCGATCACGGTGTGATGGCCTCGTCGATCGCACGTCTACAGAAGGCCCCCGAGGTCTCTGGCCTGGCAAATCTTTGCGCGCGTCTCGCGGAATCCGGGTCCGGCGGCCCTGCCTGATTCAGCTTTTCGGCTGGAGTTGGTCGAGCAGCAGGGCACTGTCGAGGATTTCCCAGACTTCGGTGATCTGTCCAGCAACCATGCGCGCAAAGAACGCATATTGATTCTCGTAAGGGCGGCCGCCTTTGAGTCGCCCACGGATGGTGGCGAGGCAGGAGGCATTCCCGTGGCTGACCGCAATCAGCGCCGGCTCGAGCGTCAGGCTGTTTGCCTCGTAAACGGCGGCGGCGCCTTCGCGCAGGAATTCCAGAACCGCTGTCGCACCTGAAATTGGTTTCTGTTGTGCGAAGGGCGGCAGGTGCCAGACCACCTCCGGGTGCAGGACCGCTGCGAGCTCAGCTTGGCGGGCGCAAACCATATCCTGCAGGAAATTCCTGAATCTTTCCTCGTCCCGAGAGTCCTCATCGGAGTTGGCATGGAGGCTGGATGTTCTCGTTTTCATGGCATCTGACGAGAGTTCATCGCAAGGCTCTCGTCCCTCTATTTCAGTCGTTGGCCGGCGGCCTGGGTTCATAGAGGCGGCCGTCGAGGTCCTGGGCAGAGAATCGCGGCGCCTGCAGTTCAGCGGTCGGAGGGGCCTCTTCGGCAGTTTCGCGAGCCAGATCGGCAAAGATCGTCATCCAGCCGGGCAGGGTCCATTTGCCGAAGTGGGTACTGGCGCCCTCGTAGTCCTGCAGCGCGTATTCCTCAGGTGTCGTCACATAACCTGCATAGGCATTGGCGTAACCGGCGACGATAACATCACGAACGCCTATCGATTCGAGTTCGGCAAGCAGGGATTCCTCAACTCGCTTGCCGGACATTGTCGTCATTTCATGCGGGATGGCGGCAATGGCGACTGAGCCGATAATGCAGAGTTGGGCCGGGAGGATCTGCGGTGTCCAGGGTTTGGGGTCGGTCAGGCCGTGGGGGTCCATCTTGCGGATCATGCGCAGGTTTGGATTGGGGTCTTTGCCCAGCGGCAGTTTTCGCAGCCCGCGGATGCCCAGCACCCGATGTTCTGCCAATTCCATGACCGTCACCTTTTCGGCATGGGTCGCATCATGTTGCTTTTGTCGCAGCCTGGCGGCTTTGCTGCGCGGCACGAGACGCCATAGCGGGCGAATTTTTTGGGCCAGACTCTGCAGGAAAAGGAGCTTGCGCGGCAGACCGGGGCCTTCGTCGGTGCCAAAGAACATGGCCATGCCGAGCTTGCCGGGGGCCGTTCGTCGGTCGGATGCGCCGTCAACGAATTGCGGGTCGACCTCGATGGCGGCGAGGTCCCGGTATTGGTGGCGGGCTATCAAGCGAGCCTCAAGAGGGGGTTGTTGTTCGGCGTTTCCGAGGATTTCCTCGGCCTTGGCTTTTTGCAGTTCGCCGCTGTAGCGAGCGCTAGCGTCGTCGTCGGGGTACATGCCCCGAGTCCAGGGCTTGCCCGGATGCTCCTGAAAGTTCGGGGTGATATCCCCGGTCGTGGCCTGCGCGAAGGCGCCCACAAAGCCGGGGCCCTGCGTGTCCTCCAGAAGTGTTGCCGCGTAGCCCTTGTTATCGAAATGGACTTTTCGGTTGTCGCTATGAACGCTGGTGCCGTGGATGCCGAAGAAGTTGATCGTCCCGAGACAAACGCCCTCGGCGGTATCGAATCGCAGCAGTTTCATGCGCCGGTCCACGCCCAGATGCCGATTTTCCCACGTGATTTTTGGCGTCTCCGGATTCCGGTTCCAGGATAGTGGGGAACGGTTGAAGGCAACGCGTGCATCGGCGTCGAATTCGCTTTGCGCAAAGCGCACTTCCCCCGCGCACCTTGTCGCCCAGGCTTCCCGAATGGCCTCGACGATTGTCGCAGTGATATCCTCGAGAATTTCCGGAGAGAACCCCGGAGCTTCCATCGCATAGAAGGGGTAGGCCGAATAGCCTCCCGGCGCGCTATGGGTATGCGTGGCGAGCAGCATCAGGTTGCGACGCTCGATCCCGATGTCGGGATGTTCGGTGGCGAGTCGGTCGACGACGGCATCGTTGATGGCATGGCTGATGCAGAGCAATTCGCAGCTCACGATCACGATCGTTTCGTCGGTTGTCTCGAGCAGGAACGCTCGAGCATGCACGGGCGTGGCCGATTCTTCCACGAAGTTGCTCGGGACGCCCCAGCCAAACATGCCAATGCCCGGGACCCTTACCGGGATTTCCTTTTTGGATACGCCGATTTGCATCTTCCTACCTTGCCTCTTTCCGGGGCGAGATGCGAGTCGGCTTTCAGGCGCGGCTCAGTCTTCGATCGGACGCAGTCGAAACAGGCGAATATTACGATCTGTTCGTTTTTCGTAGACGAACATCATGGGCAGGATCCGGCGGACCTCATCCCAGATTCGCGATTTCTCTTCATCGTCGAGCATCTCGGCCCGGGCTCGAAAGCTTTTTCCCTGCACCTGAATATCCACTTCCGGGTTGGCTTCGAGGTTGTAGCGCCAGGCCGGGTGCTTTTCCTGGCCCATGGCACTTGCGACGACCAGAAGCAGCCCTTCATGTTCGATTGCGGATAGATGCACCGAACGCTTCTTTCCGGTTCGGCGGCCCTTCATCGTGATGGTGACCATGGGCATCGCGGGCGGCCCAAAAGATGTCCACCTTCCGTTGCTGAGGCGGTAGAGGATCGGATCGATGCGAGCGGCGACGTTTTTGATCCACCAGGTGAAGGCGGGCGAGGTGATCACACGCACCATTCGGCTGTCTTCCGGTCTTGTCTCCGAGCTCATGATTGGTCCATTTCCCTTCGGGTGAGTTGATCCCGAACAGCCAAGCTCTGCAAGGCGTTACGCCAGAAAAAGAACCAATCGGATTTTGGCTCCGCGGTAGAAGCCCGCACGGCGGCATGGACAAGATTGGAGAGCAGAATCCGCTCGCGATCAGTCTCGCATCGCGAAGTCCGACAGATGGTTGCTGGCAGCGTGCTCAGGTTTCGAAGATCAGCTGCCCCGATTTGGAGCGTCGAGACGCCGCCTCCCCGCGCCGACGCAGATGTTCGAGGTGCGCGTAGGTTTCGCTTTGAGCCATCGAGCCCCAGCTTCGTTTGCGAAATAATTGCTCCGAGAAGGCCTCGACGCTCGAGGGGCCGATATCATGTCCGATGTCCCGGATTTTGCCGAGACGCTCCTGATGATGTTCCTTGATCGCGACGCAGCGAGCGGCAAGGTCGGGAAAGGGATGACCGTGCGCCGGAAGCGCCTGGTCCACATGTGGAATTGCGGCGGCACGATCCAGAGATTGGAAGAATGCCTCCAGAGGATCCTCTTCCAGTGAGAGACCTGAAATATGGGGCGTGATCGATGGGAGGACGTGGTCTCCGGCCAGAAAGAGCCCCTCCTCAGGACAATGCAGGCAGATATGGTCGTTGGTATGTCCCGGCGTGTGCATGATGAACCACTCCCGGCCACCCAGGCGCAGACGATCTCCGGCCTCGACAGGCACCGAGATATCGGGAAAGCGCATCGCCTTGCCGATCAGGCGGTTCAGGTGCATCTGCAAGCGCCAGCGCAGGGGCGGCCGTGGTGGCTTCGCGCCCCAGGGTGTGGGTCCACCCCATCGCGGAGGGGCAACCGGCATCGGGTTGCGCTTGTCCACGGGCCGCAAGGTGGGGGAGCCGTCTGGTCCGTAGAGTTCGGGATGCGGAGGATGGACATCGGCGGATGTCGCCTCTTCTCCCTGTTGGGCATGGAGGTCGCAGACCGAGACCTCAGGCGTCTGGTCGCGTGAGGATCCCAGCGAAAAGGCCCGGTGCGCGACCACTTTGGCGCCGGATTCGCGAACGATCTTGCCCGTGCCGCCGAAATGATCGCCGTGGGAATGGGTGATGACGACGGTATGAATATCCTTGACCTTTAGATCGGCCTGTTTGAGCCGGTCTTTCAGGGCCGCGAAGGAAGCCGGCGTCGGAAGACCCGGATCGACTACCGTCGCTCCTTGATCGTCCAGCAGTGCGTAGCAGTTCACATGCCCCAGTCCCGGCAGGGAGATGGGTAATTCCATTCGGACCACGTTTGGAGTGATCTCGGTGATCTCGGTTCGTGCGGATTCTTGTTCCTGTCGGTGCGCCATCTGGGAAAGAACCCTATCGATCTCCCGGCGGGATCGCCAAGAGAGCGTCTCCGCTCGTCAATAGGGCTCGGCAGGGTCGATCTCAGCGCGGTGCGAGGTCGCGCACCGTCTGGCGCAGATCGTCGGTATGCAAAATAGCCAGTGCCGGGGTGTCGATGCCGTTATCCTGAAAGCGTTGGATATGTTCGCGGCATTGGTCGGGCGATCCGCTGATGATCAGATCGTCGACGACCTCTTCGGGTATCGCCTCGAGTGCGGCCTTGCGATCGCCTTCCTTCCATAGCTTCCACATATCGGCTAGCTGCTCGCCGCGTCCCAGCCACTCGTGGAAGGCCGCATAGACTCCCACATTCAGATAAGCAGCCGCGGCATGCCGACCGATGGCGAGAGCCGTGGCGCGGTCTTCGGTGGGGAGCACAAAGAGACGTGCCACGATTTCCTTGCCGGGCCCGCCCTCATGCACGAAGGGCGTCACGGTCTTCACATCTTCTGCCGAGAGCCAGTTGAGGATAGCGCCATCGCCTTCCCGGCCGGCGAGGCGCAGCATGGGCTTGCGCAGGGCTGCCAGCAGGATTGGCGGTTGTTGCTCCAGCACGACTCCGGATCGGAACCCCCGCACATGGAAGCGATCGAAGGATTCATTGACTTTTTCGCCCGCGAGAGATTTGCGAAGGAATCGCACCATATCGCGAACCTGAGCGAGCGGTTTCTCGAAGGGGATGTCGTTCCATCGCTCGACGATGACATCCGAGGAAGTTCCGATGCCCATCACGAAACGACCGGGAGCAGCGTCGGCCAGCGAAGCTACGCATTGCGACATCAGGGCCGGCCCGCGGGTGAAGGCCGGGACAATAGCGACCCCGAGTCTTGCTTCCGGGACCCAGGCGGCGGCCAGAGCGAGAGGGGTAAATCCGTCGTGTCCCATCGCCTCGGAAGACCAGAAATCAGTATAGCCGAGGTCGAACATCTCTTTCAGCCAATCCTCGTGCTGGTGCAGAGGGATGCCATTCATCGGAATCGTCATGCCATAGCGCGCCATGCCCGAAGCATAGGTCGGAAGAGTGGGGGGAGGCAACCGGATGGGAGTACCAAGCCTCTCGGTATCCCGAGTCGTTCTATGCTAAGTGAGTTCCGGTGGGCAAGGAAATTTCATCTCTCGACAAAACTCGGATCCTTCAGGAGTTGCGGGACCGCGTGGCGGCTCAATTGGCCGCCTCGACTCGCTCGCAGCAGGAGAGTCAGGCAGGCGCCACGCATGCCGAGACGCGTGCGGAAGACCCCAAAGATATGCGTTCGACCGAGGCGTCCTATCTGGCGCGAGGCCTGGCCGATCGGGTGGCGAAACTGCGGCTGGCCAGAGCCCGGCTCGCGAGTTTGGAAGTCCCGCCCTTTGCGCCGGATGCACCTATTTCAGCGGGTGCTCTGATTGCGATCGAAGACGAAGACGGGGCAAGCCATCTGCATTTTTTTGCGCCTGTCGCGGGCGGCGAGAAGTTGATTTGCGAGGAGCAGGTGATTCACTCTCTGTCGCCCGAGTCGCCGCTTGGCCGCGAGGTTCTGGGGCGGGAGGCTGGCGAGGACTTCGAATTCGAACTCCCTCGCGGCCGTGTTTCCGCAACGGTTCTCTGGGTTCGCTGAGAGAGATGCGGCCAATCCTGTCGAGGCGGGATCGAGTGCAGGGTCAAGCCGCCGACGCACCGCCATCCATCGCGAGAGCAACCCCGCTGATATAGCGAGCGTCCTCCGAAGCGAGGTAGGCAATCGCGACGGCAATCTCCTCCGGGGTGCCGAGGATCGGTGCGAGTTGGAGCCGCGCGAGCAGATCGGCATCGGCTCCCTCCGGTGCCTTGAAAGCAGCTGTCATAGGCGTCACGACCCCTCCGGGGCAGATGCAGTTGACCCGAACATTGCGACGTGAGTACTCCACCGCGAGAGCCTTGGTCATCTGGATCACGCCGCCCTTCGAGGCGCAGTACGCGGCATTATAGGCTTGCCCGGAAAGGCCGGCCGAGCTTGCGATGTTGACGATATTTCCCTTGCTTTCGAGCAGGTAGGGCAGGGCTGCTTGTGAGGTGAAAAAGCTTCCGCTCAGGTTGATTGCGATGACCTGCTCCCATTCCTCAGTCGGCATCTCGGTGGTATGCGCCATGCGGAAAATGCCGGCACAATTCACAAGCGCATCGATACCGCCATGTTTGCTGGCGGCCGCCTCAGCCATCGCACGGGCCTGAGCTGCGTCGCGGACATCTACGGTGAAGGATTCGGCGGTACCCCCGGCGTCGCGAATCTTCTCGGTGGTGTCGGCAAGCCCTGCCGCTGCGATATCAGCGCAGAGCAGTTGCCCGCCAAGAGAGGCGAGATGGATGGCGGCCGCCTGCCCGATGCCGGAGCCAGCGCCAGTGACGATAATGGATTTTCCGGAAAAATCTGCCATCACCAATCCTAACCCAGCTCGTATTCGGACATATGTGAATATTCGAGCGGTTCGAAGTCCAGAAATCGTTGGCAGCTGTCCATCATCGTTTTCATATTGGCGGCCAGTTCTTCATCGTTGGCTGCATCGTAGAAAACTTTCGGGTCGTGGAGAGCTTCGATCGGGAAGGTCTCCTCGACAATCGCCACCCAGGGTGGCGCATCGGGCGTCAGGGCATGGTTGATAACGTTGCGCGTATAGCCAAAGGTCGATTGGGTCTCGATCGCGACTTTTTTGTGGTCATTATGCCAGATCTGACGAAACTCTTCGTCCGAGATGTCCTGGCGTTGGGCGATGCAAGTCACCTGATTCATGCCGGGCGTGCGCTCGCCGTTTTTGCGCGGCGGGATCATGACCGAGGATTCCGTGACGACGTAGCCGGCGATTTTGCGAGCCTGGCCTGCCAGGATCGCTTCACAAGCCTCGCGACCGTCGATCGCATCGAGCCAGAAGGTAACCATGGCGCGGATTGGCGGATCGGATCGTGTCAGCAGGTTGCTGCCCTGCACGTCGGAGTCGTGGGCACACAGTCGAATTTGTTTGGCGCCGGCTTCGCGGAGTTGCGGGACTGCTTCGGAACGGAGGGCGTCGCGGAGGCTGTCGCCCGAATGGTTCACATCGTGAAAGAGCAGGTAGAGAAGTTTTTCCATGGCGGCTTTTTCGCACGCCGCGGAGCGCAGGGGAAGTGCTCTCAGGACTTCGTTTGTCGGGGCTGGTTTTCGACCGATACAATCCGGCCGGCACTCTCCGGGTCCCGGATCAGGGAAAGTACGACATCGGCGATCTCGTCGGGCTCCAGCATCTCGAGCATATCGATCACCGATTGGAGCCAGGGATGGGGCCCATCGGGACCGGATTCCTGCACCATTTCCGTTGTGGTCAGGCCGGGGCAAACACAGGAGACACGCACCTGATGGCTTGCCTGAAGATCGATGCAGGATTTGGTGAAGTGGATGACGCCAGCTTTGGTGGCCGCATAAACGGCCTGAGGCGGCAGGGGCGTCATCCCGGCGCCCGATGCCGTATTGACGATCGCGCCACCGCCGCTGCGTTGCATCAGTGGCAGGGCGAGTTGCGTTCCGATGATCACCCCGCGCAAATTGATATCGATGATGCTGGCGACGCGCTCGGTTTCGACCTCGGGCCAGTTGCGATCCCCTTCGCCGATTCCTGCATTATTATGGAGGATATGGAGCCCGCCGAGTTGATTTGCGGTCTCGAGCATCATGAAGCGCAGGGATTCGACATCCCCAGTGTCAATTTCCAGGCTGATGCCCCGGCACCCCAACGCGCGGATTTCCTCGGCTGTTTCGGCCGCTCGTGCCGCGCGGTTGTCCGCGATGACGACTGCCCGGGCGCCCGCGCGAGCCAGCGCGAGAGCGGTCGCGCGACCGATGCCGCGGGCACCGCCGGTGATGATGGCAACTTTATCCTGAATATCCATGTGCAAGACCTCGACTCGCTTCATAGAACAGAATGCTCGTTTCTGTAACGGGGAGCCGTAGAATTCCTCCGGCGAAGTGCGATAGGGATGGACGTATGAGTGATATCGAGTGGGGATGTATTCCCGAATCGCAGATTTCCGAGTGGAGTCACGAAGCGGATGTGGTCGTCGTCGGTTTGGGTTGTGCGGGCGCCAGTGCCGCGATCGAGGCCAGTGAGGCCGGTGCAAGGGTGATCGCACTCGAGCGGGCGAGCGGCGGCGGGGGGACCTCGGCCAATTCCGGCGGTCTGATCTATCTCGGTGGGGGGACGCCGGTTCAGATTGCTTGCGGGATCGAGGACTCTACGGAGGATATGTTCAAGTTTCTCATGGCGGCTTGCGGACCAGGTCCGGACGAAGCCAAGATCCGGGTATTTTGTGACCGGAGTCTCGAGATGTTCGATTGGCTCGAGGCGCATGATGTCCCCTTTAAACGAAGCACCTACCCCGAGCCCGGCAAGGAGCCGCCCACCGATGATTGCCTCGTATATTCGGGCAACGAAGACGGTTGGCCTTACGTGGATATCGCTCGTCCCGCGCCGCGCGCGCACAAGCCGCAGGTCGCGGGCGCAGGGGGCGCGCGTCTGATGCAGGGGCTCCTCGGATCGCTGGAAAAGACAGATGCGACGGTGCTCGAAGACGCACGCGTGGAGAAGTTGGTCGTGCGGGAAGATGGCGCCGTTGTCGGTGTGGTCGCGCACAGGGTCGAAGGTTCGGTCGCCGTCCGGGCGCTGGGGGGAGTGGTGCTTACGGCGGGAGGCTTTATTGCCAACAAGGAAATGGTCGCGCGTTATGCTCCCGAAACATCACGCGCGAACTGGCGCGTTGGCACAGACAATGATGATGGCAGCGGTATCCAGATGGCGCAGTCGGTCGGCGCCGACGCCATTCGGATGGAAGCAGCCAGCATCACGATCCCCCTCTATCCGCCCAAGAGCATCTGCGCGGGCGTTCTGGTCAATGCCAGCGGGCAGCGCTTTCTGAACGAAGATGCCTATGCGGGCCAGATTGGGCAGCAGGCTCTCTTTCGACAGAATGGCCGCTGTTGGCACCTTCTGGACGCAGATTCCTACGTGGTGAACGAGGCCTTTATGGAAGCCAAGGTAGTCGAGGAGACCTGGGAAGAACTGGAAGCCGCACTCAAGCTCCCCGAAGGCTCTCTGGTGTCGACGATGGATCTCTACAATCGACACGCGGAACGGGGTGAAGATCCCATCTTTCATAAACGCTCATCTCTGGTGAGACCGCTGACCAAGCCCCCGTTCGGGGCTCTGGATGTCACGGTGGAGGGCTCGATTTATGCGGCATTCACCCTTGGCGGTTTACATACTCTTCCCACGGGCGAGGTCTTGCGCTCCGATGGGAGCGCGATTGCGGGCCTGTATGCGGCCGGTCGCACGACTTCCGGTGTGTCTGCTTTCGGGTACGTCAGTGGCGCCTCCCTGGCCGACGGCATGATCTTCGGCCGCATGGCTGCGACCTCGGCGGTCGCTCGCGTGCGCTCGACCTAGCAGGGACTCGCGTTGCCGCCGGGGAAAGCTTTGGCTAGCTAAATCGGGTTTATGACGACGTCCGGAAAGGGAGCGACAGGAGACGATCAGGGGGATCTGCGTCGCCAGAACCCGGGCTGGTTGCTGTTGAGAATCAGTCAGGACTTCTTTTCCAAAGTGGTCGAAGAGTTCCGCGATCGCGGTTACCTGGGATTGCAGAATTCCCATGCGAACGTTTTGGCGCATCTCCCTTTTGAAGGGGCCCGAATCACGGAGCTGGCTACCTCGATCGGTGTGACCAAGCAGGCGATTGGTCTCGCGGTCGATGAGTTGGCCCGCCTCGGCTATGTCGAGCGAGCGGCCGATCCGGAGGATGGACGGGCAAAGATAGTTTGCTTTACGGAGCGTGGACTCGAATTTCAGCGAGACTCCCGCGAGATCGTGGATGCCGTATGGGATGCCTATGCGGATAAAATCGGTCGCCGTCAGCTCGAAGGATTGCGAGTTGATTTGGAGAGGCTTCTTCTGGGCATCGAAAAGGGTGCTCCCCAACGAGGTGACGAATGAGTATGCAGGATTTATTTTCAGTGCAGGGAAAGGTGGCGTTGATCACGGGCGGATCCCGCGGGATTGGTTTCATGATGGCGCAGGGCCTCGTGGAAAATGGCGCCAAGGTCTATATCGCGGCGCGCAAGGAGGCCGAGGTGCAATCGGCCGCAACCGCTCTCTCGCAGCACGGCACCTGCATTGGTCTGACCGCGGATCTGGGAACCGAAGCGGGCTGCGAGGCGCTCTTTGCCGAGATCGCATCACGCGAAGACAAGCTTCATATCCTGATCAATAATGCCGGCGCGAATTGGGGGGCTCCTCTGGCCGAGTTTCCCGATGCCGCATGGGACAAGGTTCTCGCACTGAATGTGAAAGGCGTATTCCATCTGACTCGGCTTTGTGTGGGACTCCTTGAGGCTGCGTCGACGGCGCAAGACCCGGGCCGGGTAATCAATGTGGGTTCCATCGATGGTATTCACGTGCCGGAATTGGAGACCTACTCGTACTCGGCGAGCAAGGCGGCCGTCCACCAGTTGACCAGGACATTGGCCCGCAGGCTCGCGCCTCAGGGAATCACGGTGAACGCGGTCGCCCCGGGACCCTTCGAAAGTAAAATGATGGCGGCCACTCTGGACAACTTCAAGGACCATATCGTGGCGGGTTGCCCGATGGGTCGTATTGGCGAATCGCAGGATATGGCGGGCGTGGCTCTCTATCTCTCTTCTCGAGCCAGCTCTTATGTCACGGGCGTTGTGATTCCCGTGGACGGAGGGATCCTTCTCGTCGGTTAGCTTGGCGAGCGGCAAAGTGCGACGATTTGCCGCGCAGAATCGGAAGACGTTCGCGCGGTGATCGGCTACGGTTTTGCAAATTGAGGTGATGCTCACCTCGAACTGATCCAAGGAGAAGCCAGATGTTTTCGATCCGAAATTTTTCACTAGCTCTGCTGATGTCGTTGCTCGCTGCCTGTGGCAGCAGTTCCGGTGGCCCGCGCAATGTTGAAATCGATGTGAGCGCCATTCTCGGAGGCGAGCCCTTTGCCTGCGATCGCCTCTTCGAGGGTGTGGGGGATAGCAGCGCGACGGTGGATCCGATCGACCTGCGACTTTATGTCTCGGAAGTCGAGTTGGTCGAGCAGAACGGCAACGCGGTTTCCGTGGACCTGACCCAGGACGGAGAGTGGCAGTACCAGAATGTCGCTCTTCTGGATTTCGAAAACGGAACGGGCCTCTGCGGCCAGCGCGGGACGCCGGAGACGAACACGACGATTCGGGGAACGGTCCCCGACGGCAACTATACGGCGTTGCGATTTGTCATGGGTGTTCCCGAGACGCTCAACCACATCGATGCGGCCACCGCACCATCTCCTCTGAACAAGACGGCTCTGTGGTGGAACTGGAATATGGGCTACAAGTTTATTCGCTTCGACATGGAAGTTTTCGACGGTGACGCGGTCAGCGAATTTCGCGTCCACATCGGCAGCACCATGTGCGAAGGCGATATGGCCGGCGAAGCGATCTGCGCCAACCCGAACCGCACGCAGGTGGATCTGGTCGAATGGAACGGTGGCCGCGGGAGTGTCCTGATGGATCTCGACTCGATCTTTGTCGGGACCGATGTGCAGACGAACCTGCCCGATACCCCTCCGGGCTGTATGTCCCGGCCCGACGATGGCGATTGTGGCCCTATTTTTGAGCGTTTCGGGCTGCCTTTCATGGGTTCTGCCGCTTCCGAGCAGAAAGTTTTTTTCCCTAACTAGGAATTTTTCGTCGCGGACTGCGTCTATCGAGCTTAAGATCAGGCAACCATGATGTATTGGGGATTCATAAGTTCGATCAGGCGCAGTTGCAGCAACAACCTGTTGGCGGGTCTCCTGCTTTTGGGAGCCCTAGGCTGCGGTGGCGGATCCTCCTCAGGGGGCTCTCAGCCACCGGAACGCCCGGATCCGGCACCGACGCCGAGCGGCCCGACCGCCTGGGTCTGGGATCTGCCTCCGGGATTCCCCGTTCCTCGGGTCCCGGCCGGGAATCCAATGACCGAGGAAAAGTTTCAACTTGGTCGACACTTGTTCTACGAGACGAAACTATCCGTGACCGAGGATACCAGCTGCTCGAGTTGTCACGATCAGAGCCGGGCCTTCACCGACGGAAAACCACGAGCGATCGGTGCGACCGGCGAGGTGCACCCCCGCAACGCGCAGGGGCTGGCCAATATCGCCTATGCGCCAACTCTCACCTGGAATAACCCGAACGAAACGAGTCTGGCGAACCAGTTGCTGACGCCTCTGTTTGGCGAAGATCCGGTCGAGCTTGGCCTGTCGGGCCTCGAGAATCTCGTGTTTGAGCGATTGAGCGACGAGGAGCTCTATCAGGAGCTCTTCGGCGCGGCTTTTCCTGACGACGTCGATCCTTTCACGATCGAGAATCTCGCCATGGCGATCGAAGTTTTTGAGTTGGCTCTGATCTCGGGCCGCTCCCCCTATGATCGCTTCATTCAGGATGGCGACGCGGATGCGCTCTCCGAGGGTGCCAAGCGTGGCATGGAGCATTTCTTCTCCGAGAACCTCGATTGCACCCACTGTCACGGGGGCGCGAATTTTGCGAGTGCTCTGAATCACGAGGGGAATCAGTCGGACCGAACGCCTTTCGAGAATAACGGACTCTATAATATTGGCGGCACCGGCAACTACCCCGCCGACAATCAGGGGCTTTATGAATTCAGCGGACGCGAGCGCGACAAGGGACGGATGAAACCGCCGAGTCTGCGAAACATCTGTGTGACAGAGCCCTATATGCATGATGGCAGCATCGCGACATTGGAAGAGGTCATCGACCACTATGAGCGCGGCGGTACCCGGACCGATTCCGGACCTCTGGCCGGAGATGGGCGTGATAGCCCCAACAAGAGCGATTTCATTACTGGATTCCTGCTTTCGCGCCCGGGCAGGGCCGATGTGGTCGAGTTCCTTTGCTCGTTGACCGACGATGAGTTCCTCGCGAACCCGCGATTCTCGGATCCCTTTGCGCCGACAAGCGATTGACGCTTGACCCTCCCGCGCGACCCTTTCCCCGGGCCATTGGTTCCCGGTGGCGTTTGTGGCAAATCCTAGTCAGCAGATGGTGGCGCGCAGGGCACAACCGGGAGATTCAGAATGCATGATTTGGTGATTCGCGGCGGGACAATTGTCGATGGAACTGGGGCAGAGTCGCGCGATGGAGACGTGGCGATCACGGATGGGAAAATCGTGAGTGCCGAGGGCTCGGCGGGACGAGGCCGCGAAGAGATCGATGCAACCGGGCGCCTCGTAACTCCGGGCTTTGTCGATATCCACACCCACTACGACGGTCAGGCTACGTGGGACCCCCTGCTCACGCCTACGAGCTGGCACGGGGTTACGACGGCCGTGATGGGAAACTGTGGGGTGGGGTTCGCACCGGTAGCCCCCGGCCAGGAGGAATTTCTTATCGGCCTGATGGAAGGCGTCGAGGATATTCCCGGAACCGCTTTACACGAAGGCATTGATTGGTGCTGGGAGACCTTCCCCGAATATCTGGATGCGCTGGATCGAATGCCGCGCGTCATGGACCTTGGCACCCAAATTCCGCATGGGCCGGTCCGTGCCTACGTGATGGGCGAGCGCGGGGCCAAAAATGAACCCGCGACCACCGAAGATATCGCCCGCATGCGTGCGGTAGTCGGCGAGGCCATTGAAGCCGGCGCATTGGGTTTTTCCATGTCGCGAACTTTGGTCCATCGCGCGGTGGATGGGGAAGTCGTTCCGGGAACTCACGCGACCGAAGCAGAAATCTTCGGCATCTCCGGCATTCTTGGCGAGTTGGGACAGGGCTTGATCGAGCTGGCTCCCGCGGGCGTGCAGGGCGAAGATATGTCGGCTCCGGAGAAAGAAATTGACTGGATGAGGCGATTGTCGATCGAAGTCGGTCGCCCGGTGAGCTTTGCGCTCGTCCAGCACGATATCGCCCCGCAGCATTGGAAAGAATTGCTCGACCTGTGCACGCAGGCGAATGCCGCCGGCGCAGATCTCCGCCCACAGGTCGGGTCTCGACCGACGACCCTTTTGCTGGGGCACTCGACCTTCAATCCCTTTTCCTTCCGGCCCAGCTATGGCGAGGTCGGAATGCTGCCCTTGCCGGAGCGGGTGCAGCGCCTGCGCGATCCGGATTTACGTGCTCGACTGCTTGCCGAGAAGGGGGATCTTGGAATCCCGCAGCTGGAGGTCGTTCTGGAAATGATCGACAAGGGGATCGACAAGATTTTTCGACTCGGAGAGCGGCCGGACTACGAGCCTTCGCCTGAGGAGAGCCTGGAAGCAACGGCCCGCCGTGAGGGACGAGACCCGTACGATTTGCTCTACGACTGGTTGCTGGAGCTGGAAGGTCGCCAACTCCTGATGCTGACCATGCTGGGCTACAGTGACTACTCCCTCGAACCGCAACGCGTGATGCTGGAACATCCGGCAACCGCCTTTGGTTTGGGAGATGGCGGCGCGCACGTCGGGGCGATTTGCGATGCCAGCATGACGACCTCCTTGCTCGACCATTGGGCCAAACGACGGACCCGGGGTCGGAAGCTTTCCGTCGAAACGGTGGTGCGCAAGATGACTCACGATACAGCGGCCCTTTATGGATTGAACGATCGGGGTGTTCTGGCTGCTGGTCGCAAAGCGGATTTGAATATCATCGATTTCGATCGACTCGACCTGGCACTCCCGGAACTGGTGCATGACCTGCCGGCCGGAGCCGCTCGGCTGGTCCAGCGGGCGATCGGCTACGAAGCGACCATCTGCAGTGGCGAGGTGACCTTCCGGGAGGGCGAGCCGACCGGAAATTTACCCGGCCGTGTGGTGCGGGGGGCGCGGGGTTAAGGCAGGCCGCGTCGATTCGCGCTCGGGTGCCGCGCGCGCTATTTCGAGTGGGTAATGGATCTGACGCTGGTCTCTCATACGCACTGGGATCGGGAATGGTACCGCACCTTTCAGGGCTTCCGAGCCCGTTTGGTCGATACCGTCGACCGAATTCTGGAGCTGATCGCCGAGGACCCCGAGTTTCGGTTTTTGCTCGACGGTCAGACGATCGTTCTCGAGGATTATCTGGAGATCCGCCCCCATCGCCGTGAGGAATTGGCGGAGGCTTGCCGCGCAGGCAAGATCGCAATCGGCCCCTGGTACGTGCAGCCCGATTCTCTGCTGCCCCACGGGGAGACGCATATCCGCAACCTGCTCGAAGGCCGGCGTGTCGGCGTGGAATTCGGCGGTGTCTCCCGAGTTGCCTACACGCCTGATTCGTTCGGGCATCCCGCACAATTTCCACAAATCTTTGCCGGGTTCGGGCTGGGCCCTTTCGTCTACTGGCGAGGTAACGGGAATGAGATCGATACCTTGCCTGCAGAATATCGATGGGTCGCGCCCGACGGCACATCCGTGCTCGCGCATCATCTGGCAGAGGGCTACTTCGGCGCCTGCGGCCTGCCCGAAGATACCCTGTCGGCAGCCGCCTTCCTGCAGGATCTGGCGCTTCGCCTGCGTCAGCGGACGACGGGCGGTTACGTGCTTCTGATGAATGGTCTGGACCATGCGGCACCGGATCCTCATGTCGGGAGGAAGCTGGAAGCTCTGCGTCGGGCAACCGGTTGGAAAGTGCAGCGTGGCCTGCTCGACGATTTCGTCGCGAACCTCTCGCCCGACGCCCCGACGTTTCAAGGGGAACTCGCAGGGGCGCGGCTCGCGAATCTCCTGCCGGGCGTCTGGTCGTCGCGAATGCCCATCAAGTATCGAAATCGCGAAGTGGAAACGGCGTTGCTGGACTGGGCCGAGCCCTTCGCGGTCCTTGGGCAGGTATATTGTGGACTGGACGAACGTCCAGCGCTTCGGCAGGCGTGGCGAGCGCTTCTCGAGAATCAGGCGCATGATACTCTCGGCGGATGCTCCCGTGATCTGGTTCACCACCAGTCGCTGGCTCGTTATGATCAGGCAGAGGAGTTGGCGCAGCAAACGACCGAGCGGCTGTTACAACGACTGACCGGCGTTCCGTTGGTTCGCCGGACACCCTGGTCGGATACGCTCGAGATTGCCGTCTTCAATCCCTCGCCCTTCTGGCGAACGGATGCCGTCAGGTTATCGCTCGAGGCGGAACCCTGGCTCGAGTTCCGGGGCGAGTATGAACGAGCCGTTCAAGTACATCCCTTTCTGGGTGCTGCGGAAAATGTTGCCGGTTTTCTGGTCGATGGAAAACCGGCGTGCCTGTTGGACGAACCTTCGCGAGAAGGGATCCGGATGGCGCCCGACCTTCCGCCAAAGGCTGTCGAGTTTCTCGCCGAAGATGTCCCGCCTTTCGGCTGGAAAAAGATGCGCCTCACACCGGCTGCAATCCAGCCGGATAAAGTCGATGAGGGAAGGGCGATCTCTGTTGACGGGATCACGGCTGTCGTGGGTTCCGATGGAACTCTGGATCTGGAGCTGCCGGGTTTTGCTTATGCGGGGCTGCTTGCCGTCGAGGACGTCGGTGACCGCGGCGATACCTATGATTTTGATCCGGTGGAGGGTGAGATTCCGGCGCCCCGACGGGTGAGTGTGGAGCGCCGTCGCCATGCCAACGGGGTGCAAAGCCTCCGGTCGCGACGCCGTTTTCAGATCCCTGCGGGCTTGGCTGATGACCGCGCTTCGCGCCTTGTCGAGACGGTCGATTTGGAGATTGATTATTTGGCTCGGCTGGTTCCCGGGACCGGACGTCTCGACCTCGAATTGCGCGTGGTCGATCCAGGAAAGGATCATCGGCTTCGGCTATTATTTCCCACCGGCAAGCCCGTGGAATCTTTTCTGTCGGCATCCACCCTCGATATTCTCACGCGGCAGACTGCGATGCCGAAATCTGATGATTGGGTTCACCCGGCGCCGCGTACGTTCTGTCAGCAAGGAATGGTGGCGGCCGGCGGTCTGTGGGTGTCAGCTCCCGGGCTGCCGGAGGCCGAGGTGTCGCCGGATGGGGTTGTGGCACTGACTCTGCTGCGCTCGGTCGAGTGGTTGGCCCGCACGGACCTCAAGACGCGCCCGGACCCTGCGGGGCCGATGCTTCGCACGCCGGCGGCTCAATGCCTCGAGCCCTTCGAGGTGCGCCTGCATCTGGCCTCTTGCGGATCGGAGCTACCCGCGATCCGGCCGCCCACAGCGATGCGGGCGGTTGTCGCCGGTGGCGAACCTCTGATGCCGGCGGATAAGCCGATGCTGGAATTGCCCGAAGGCGCGGAGCTTGGCGCCTGGAAGCCCGCGGCCTCCGGGTTTGGTTGGGTACTGCGGTTGCTCAACCCGGCGGCGCGGCCGATTGCGGGCTCCCTGAGGCTGGGGCTCCCCTTCTCGGAGGTGCGCGAGGTCGGATTGGACGAGGAGCCGCTTTCGGAGCCACTCGAGATTGAGGCCGGAGCGGTTGCGGTGTCGATCCGCCCGCATGGATTGCTGACGCTGCATTTCGACAGCTGTTCTTGACCCACGTTTCCTTGCGAGCGAAGGTGTCGCCCATGGGGTTTTACGAGACAAAGGTCCTGCCGGGCATGTTGGATTTTGCGATGCGCCAACCGCCGATCATGAAGCAGCGCGGCAAGGTTGTGCCGCGCGCTCGGGGCCGTGTGTTGGAAATCGGGATGGGCAGTGGCTTGAATCTGGGATTCTATGATCCGGACCGAGTGGAGATCGTGCTGGGCTTGGAACCATCTGCCGAACTCAAGGGCCTTGCGGCCGATCGTGTACGAGAGGCCCCTGTGCCGGTCGAGATGGTCGGGCTGATCGGTGAGGATATTCCGCTGGAGGAGGACTCCGTGGATACAGTGCTGATCACCTACACGATGTGCACCATCCCGGGTGTCGAGGAGGCCCTGTCCGAGATGAGACGGGTCTTGCGCCCGCAAGGGGAGCTTTTGTTTTCGGAACACGGACGCGCTCCGGATGCCAATATCGCTCGGTGGCAGCGTTTTGTGGAGCCTCTTTGGAAAAGGATGGCCGGTGGTTGTCACCTGACGCGGGACGTCCCGGAGCTTTTGCGGTCTGCCGGGTTCGAACTGGCTGAACTCGATCAGCTCTATTTGCCGGGGCCGCGGTTGGCGACTTTCAATACGTGGGGTGTGGCGACGCCGGCATGAGGCCTAGGCGAGAAGCACGGCGAGCAACCCGCTCAGGAATACGCCATCGAAGGTGCCGGCACCTCCAATCGAGACAATCGGGGCCCCGATGGTGCGCATGCGACCTAGATTCAGAAGGTCTGCACCGATCAATGTGCCCAATGTGCCGGCGACATAGGCGACCACGGCCGGCGTTGCGGGTGCCAGAATCATTCCGGCTGCCGCGGCAGCCAGCGGTGCCACGAATATGGGCATGGCGATGCCCACTCCCTTCATTGGCTGGGCGACCAGAAAGCTCAGCCCTGTGACGATTGCTGCCGCGGCAACTGCGGGAATCGTTGTCTCGGGGCGGTTGACCAGGAGGTAGATCGCCAGCCCTGTGGGCAGCAGAGCGCCACCCACATTGATCGCCAGAAGGGTATGCTCGGGGCCGCGACCACCAAGTCGTGTGAGCGGCAAATTGATGGCGCTGCCAAACAGGGAGCCGACAAGGAGGCCGAAAAACCAACGGTGGGGAATGCCGAGTTTGTCCCAACTGTACTCCATCGCCTCGATTTCGATGAGGGTGAGGAGGACGCCCGCGATAAAGATCATTCCGAGCGTGGCGGGGGTAAATTCTATTTTCGGCGTTTCGGTGGGCACGCGGCAGGATTGCCACTTAGGGGCGGGTGCCGCAAGTCCGGTCTCTGAACTGTCGGCTCCGCCGTTGCGGCCGATTACGCCAGCGCCCCGCCTGAACAAGAGCGCCGGACGCCTCGAGTGGGGTCCGGCGCTCTGTCGAGCAGCTCAGAAGCCGTAGGCGGCAGCGAGATCCGGGTCGCGGCCGGCGAGCATTTTGGCTAATTCGACGATGACGACGCATTGTTTGTAGGTGGCATCGTCCTGCATCTTGCCGTCGATCATGACTGTGCCACTGCCGTCGCCCATTTCCTCGATGACTCGCTTGGCCCAGAGCACCTCGTCGAGAGGTGGCGTGAATACCTTGCGGGCAATATCGATCTGCCCGGGGTGGAGCGACCAGGCGCCGACACATCCCAGAAGGAAGGCGTTGCGGAACTGGTCTTCACAGCCAATGGAATCGGAAATATCACCGAAGGGCCCGTAAAAGGGCAGGACACCGTTGGCGTTGCAGGCATCGACCATTCGCGCGAGCGTATAGTGCCACAAATCCTGCTGCACAGAGGGTCGGGCGGCGTCGGCATTTTCGGGATCGGGATCGGTTCGCACGATATAACCCGGATGGCCCCCGCCCACGCGGGTGGTTTTCATGCGACGCGAAGCTGCGAGGTCGGCGGGGCCCAACGAGAGGCCTTGCAGGCGAGGGCTGGCCGCGCAGATTTCGTCGACGTTGGCGACACCCATCGCCGTTTCGAGAATCGCATGGATCAGAATGGGGCGTTGCAGCTTGGCGCGCGCTTCGAGTTGTCCGAGGAGTCGGTCCACATAATGAATATCCCAGGGACCCTCGACCTTTGGCACCATGATGACGTCCAGCTTGTCTCCAATCGATTCGACGAGGCGTACGACATCATCCAGAAACCAGGGGGAATCGAGGCTGTTGACGCGCGTCCAAAGTTGGGTCGAGCCGAAATCGGTGGCTTGCCCGATCGTGACGAGGCCCTCACGGGCAGCTTCTTTCCGGTCAATGGGAATCGCGTCTTCCAGATTTCCCAGAATGACGTCGACCTTCGCAGCAATCGAGGGCACTTTCTCGGCCATTCGCGGGTTGCTCGGGTCAAAGAAGTGGATCATCCGAGATGGAGTGACGGGAATCGCCCGCAGGGGGGCGGGGGCTCCCACCGCCATCGGTTCGAAAAAGTGCTTTGGACTGCGCATATGATTGTCTCCTTGCCTGTCTTCGGTGGGCACCGGGGGGGTACCTGCACCTTGCTTTTCTGGGTAACAAATCCGGGTCGTTCTCGCAGCGCCGGTGCCTTCGCGTTGGGTCGCAGATTCGCTAGACTTCCGTGACATGGAGTTTCAGCGAATTTCCACAGCCCTCGGGGCCGAGGTTGGCGGCATCGATCTCACCCGGGTGCTGAGCGGCGAGGAGCGCGCGGTGCTTGCAGCGGGACTGGTGGAGCATCAGGTCTTGTTTTTTCGCGATCAAGCCCTCGAACCGGCGGATCATCTCCGTCTGGCCGAATATTTTGGTCCGGCCCGTCCCCACGCGGCCTACCCGACCGTGCCGGGTTATCCCGGAATCACGGTCCTCGAGTCCGATCGCGAAAATCCCTCGCGGATCGAAAAATGGCATACGGATATGACTTTTTTGCCGAATCCGCCTCTCGGTTCGATCTTGCGTGCCCGGATCGTTCCGGCCCGGGGCGGGGATACGCTCTGGATGAGTTTGGGAGCCGCCTACGATGCTCTCCCTTCCGACTGGCAGACGCGCTTGCTCACGTTCGCCGCCGAACACAGCTTTGTGCACGGGTTTCGGGAGAGTCTGGAGGCCCCCGGCGGCGAGGAACGACTCGCGGAGGCGGTGCGCGCCTATCCCCCGGTCCAGCATCCGGTGGTCTGCACGCACCCCGTAAGCGGCCGGCGTCTGTTATTTGTCAACTCTCTGTTTACAAAGAGAATTGTGGGGGTTTCTCCGCGGGAGAGCGAGAAGATTCTCGGGTTCCTGTTTGCCCATTTGGAGCGGCCCGAGTTTCAGGTTCGCTTTTCCTGGCGCCCTGATTCGATCGCTTTCTGGGATAATCGGCAGACGCAGCATTGCCCGATCAACGACTATTGGCCGGCGCATCGCCTTCATGAGCGGGTGACGATCGAGGGTGAAAAGCCCTCCTGATCAGGGCTTTTTCAGGAAGTCGATCATCGCATTCGCGATCGCGGCCGCGTCATCGCCTCCCTGCAGCGAATCGACGGCGCGACTGTAGTTTTCCTCGCCCAAAATCTTCCGACGACGGGTGTAGAGTGCTCGAGCATAGTCGGGCCGAAACTCCGGATGGCCCTGAATCGCCAGAATATGCTCGCCGATTTGAAAAACGCCGCGCGGACAAGCCTCATTGCCCGCGAGGAGACGAGCACCGGGGGGCAGCTCGAGTACCTGATCCTGGTGGCTGTGAATCACGCGGCGAGGAGCACTAAATAAACCGTTTTCACCAATGATATTCATTGGTTCCATAGTTTGGACGCCTATGGTCCAGCCCCGAGCAGCAGCACCCGTGCGGCCCCCGAGAACCTGCGCCACCAGCTGATGACCGAAGCAGATCGCAACCAGTTTGCGTCGAGATTCATGGATTTCGCGGATCAGGCTCTCCAGATCCCGAATCCAGGGCAGATCCTCATAGACACTGTGCCGGCTCCCGGTGATCAGCCAGCCGTCGCAGTCGTCGAGCTTCGCGGGCCTCTCTCGGGCGACCATATCCCAAACCGAAACCTCGAGAGAGGGCTCGGCTCCGCGAAGAAGCTCGGAAAACATCTCCGGATAATCCCCGAATTGCTGAGAAAGTTCGGGAAGAACGCTGTCTGTCTTGAGAATCCCGATCCGCATGGTTTGTTCACCCTTTCCAATTGTAGCAGCAGGAGGGGTTCGCCGCCTCATTCCGTGTAGCCGGTATCGGCTTGAAATGCGGTTCGCAGAACGAGGTGGTAGCAGGAAGGTTCGGCGAGAGTGGCGGAATTGGCAGACGCACTGGATTTAGGATCCAGCGGGCAACCGTGGGGGTTCGAGTCCCCCCTCTCGCATTTTCAACAGGAAAAGTGGGGATCATGAAGCTCGAAATTGAAGAAATCAGTGCGGTGGAGCGCAAGCTCGTAGTCGAGGTTCCGGCAGATCGTGTTTCCAGCGAGTTTGCGAGCGCTTACGACGAAGTTTCGCGGCACGCCGCGGTCAAGGGGTTTCGCAAGGGAAAAGTCCCTCGGCCGGTGCTGGAGCGGCATTACGGGGAAGACGTTCTCGGGCAGGTGACGCAGAGCCTGATTCAGGAGGGTTTTTCTTTCGCTATGGAAGAATCCAAATTGGAGATCGTCGCTGAACCCAAATTGGATTTTGAACCCCCTGTGGAAGGCGAGGCGCTGACATTTTCCGCGACTGTCGAGATCCGACCGGAGTTGGGGGACGTCAACGTCGAGGGATTGGTCGTCCAACGGCCATCGACCGCGGTATCGGACGAGGACGTGGAGAAGGTTCTCGAGCAGATTCGCGAGCGCCATTCCCAACTCGTCCCGGTCGAGGATCGCAAGGATCTGGCGCGGGGTGACTACGCGACGATCTCCATCGAGGCTTCGGTGGACGGCGACAAGGTCGATGCTCTTTGCGTCGAGGCCGGGACTATCGAAGTAGCGGGCGGAAATCTCCCCGAAGCGCTCGACGAAAAGTTGGAGCATGCAAAGGTCGGCGATACTTTCACGGTAGAAACTTCGGCACCCCAGGGTGCGCCCGAGGAGCTCAAGGAGAAAACAGTTTCCTACGCAGTCGAGGTGAAGTCCGTCTCTGAGAAGAAGGCACCTGATCTGGACGACGAATTTGCCAAGGATCACGGGGACTGCGACTCCCTCGATGCCATGCGGGAGCAGATTCGGGGTCAGTTGGAAGGCGAAGCGGTCCGCAAATCGGATGCGGCGGTCAATGAAGCGATCCTCGACATGGTTCTCGAGCGAACCGAGTTCCTGGCGCCGGGAGGGATGGTCGACGGTCGTGTGGATGCGTTGCTCCGGGAGTTCTCGATGGAGCTGGCCCAGCAGGGGATGAGGCTGAACGCGGGAGAGCATGAAGACGAGGCTCGCGAGAAGCTGCGTCCGCGGGCGGAACGTGAAGTCCGAGCCAATATCCTGCTCGAGCACCTCGCCGAGCAGTTGTCGATCGAGGTTGACGAGGAAGCGCTCGCCGCCGAAGTCTCCAAGATTGTGGAATCTGCAGGCGAGCAGGCCGACCGAGCCCGCGAGTATTTCGCAGATCCCAACAACAGCGAATCTTTGCGAGGGCAATTGCAGCGCTCGCAAACGCTTCAGAAATTGGTCGCAGGCGCCGAAATCACTGAGGCAGCAAACTGACGCGCTCTTGGCGTTGCTCAGATTTGTAGATAGGTCTAAGATTATGATGATGGACGCAGCACAAGTAAGGATCAGCATCCAATGAACAACCTGATACCGATGGTCGTGGAGCAGACCGGAAGAGGCGAGCGCGCCTACGATATTTACTCCCGATTGCTCAAGGACCGGATCGTTTTTCTGGGAACTCAGGTGACGGACGATATAGCGAACGTCATCATCGCTCAGCTGCTTTTTCTGGAGTCCGAGGACCCTGAGAAAGATATTCACTTCTACATCAATTCCCCGGGTGGCTCGGTCTCCGCAGGCCTCGCGATCTACGATACGATGCAATACATCCGCCCATCCGTTTCGACCCTCTGTCTCGGACAGGCCGCGAGCATGGGAGCCCTGCTGCTCACCGCTGGCGAAAAGGGAAAAAGATTTGCCCTCCCCTACGCACGCATCATGATCCACCAACCGCTTGGTGGAGCTCAGGGGCAGGCGACCGACATTGACATTCAAGCGCGCGAAATTCTTCGGGTTCGTGAACAGCTCAATCAGATTCTGTCCGGCCATACCGGACAGAGCATGAAGCGGATCGAGAAGGATACAGACCGCGATTTCTTTATGACCAGCGAGCATGCCGTGGAGTATGGCTTGGTCGATGAGGTGATTGCCGCGCGCAATTCCAAGAAAAACTAGGATAGCTTATGGCGAAACACGGCGACGATAGATCTGGGAACCTCGTTTGTTCCTTCTGCGGCAAAAGTCAGGACGAAGTCCGGAAGCTTATCGCTGGGCCTACGGTTTATATCTGCGATGAATGTATCGATTTATGCAACGATATCATCGCGGAGGAATGCGACCAGGAAGAGAGCATTGCCGCCGGGTCCGCTGTCCCCAAGCCCGCGGAAATCAAGAAAGTGCTCGACCAGTACGTCATCGGTCAGGAGCATGCCAAGAAGATTCTCGCCGTAGCGGTTCATAACCACTACAAGCGAATCGATTCGCAGCTGGTGTCCGGTGACGTCGAGCTACAGAAATCCAATATCCTGCTGATCGGGCCCACCGGGTCGGGCAAGACACTGTTGGCCCAGACCCTGGCCAGATTCCTGCAAGTTCCCTTTGCCATCGCCGATGCGACCTCGTTGACGGAAGCGGGCTATGTGGGCGAAGACGTCGAGAATATCATCCTGTCTCTGCTGCAGAATGCGGATTATGACGTCGAAAAATGCCAACGGGGTATCGTCTATATCGACGAGATCGACAAGATCGCCCGCAAGGGAGATAACCCGTCGATCACCCGCGATGTGTCAGGCGAGGGTGTGCAGCAGGCTCTGCTGAAGATCATCGAGGGTACCACCGCCGCAGTCCCGCCCAAGGGCGGACGCAAGCACCCCCAGCAGGAATTTCTGCAGGTGGATACGACCAATATCCTCTTCATCTGCGGGGGCGCGTTTGTCGGCCTCGAGGATCTGATTCGGCGCCGAGCCGGTTTGAAGAAGGTCGGCTTCGGTGTGGATTTGAAGAGCCGTGACTCGCGCAGCAATAGCGAGGTCCTGCCGGATTCACAGACGGGCGATTTGTTGAAGTTCGGATTGATCCCGGAGTTTGTCGGTCGTCTGCCGATGATCGCCACGCTGACAGAGTTGGATGCCGATGCTCTTGTGCAGATTCTGCAGGAGCCCAAAAATGCTCTGACCAAGCAGTACGCGAAGCTCTTCGAGATGGAGAATGTGAACCTGAAGTTCACCGATGGCGCCCTGCGTGCGATTGCCAACGAAGCGCTGGAGCGGAAGTCCGGGGCGCGCGGCTTGCGCGCGATCATGGAGGCCATGATGCTGGACATCATGTACGACATCCCCTCCGAGCCCAATATCAAGGAAGTTGTGATTTCCGAAGAAGTCATCACGAACCACGAGCACCCCATCGTGCTTTACCAGAAGACCGCCGAAACGGCGTGAGGCGATAGATCTATGTTGTTCCGCAATGATAAGGATAAGCCCGAGGCAGACACCGAGGATTCAGGTGGCGGTCTGCGCGTTCCCCTCCTGCCCCTCCGGGATATTATTGTATTCCCGCATATGGTCGTGCCTCTCTTCGTAGGCCGCCAGCGCTCGATCCGCGCCCTCGAAGAGGCGATGAACAAGCAGAAATTTGTGCTTCTGGCGGCTCAGAAAGACGCCAAGACCAACGAGCCTGCGGAGGCCGATATCTACGATGTCGGCACGCTGGGCACAGTCGTCCAATTGCTCCGTCTCCCGGACGGCACCGTGAAGGTGCTGGTCGAAGGAAAGAAGCGCGCGCGTATCGAGCGATACGTTCCGCATGACGAATTTTTCCTGGTCGACGTCGAGGAAATCGAGGAAAACTGCGAGGTCACCAACGAGATCGAGGCTCTGGTTCGGAGCGTAAATTCGACATTCGAGAATTACGTCAAGCTCAACAAGAAAATCCCGCCAGAGGCGATCATGTCCGTAGCGTCGATCACGGAACCTGCGCGCCTGGCGGATACGATTGTCGCGCACCTGAGCATCAAGATCGAGGACAAGGAAGGGTTGCTGGAAACGGAAGACCCGTCGGCCAGGCTCGAGAAAGTTCTTGGCTTCATGCGGTCCGAGATCGAGATTCTCGAGGTCGAGAAGCGGATCCGTTCGCGGGTCAAGAAACAAATGGAGAAGACCCAGAAGGAGTACTATCTCAACGAGCAGATGCGAGCCATCCAGAAGGAGCTCGGTGAGAAGGACGAATTCAAGAACGAAATCCAGGAACTCGAGGAGAAGATCCTCGCGAAGAAGATGACCGAAGAAGCTCAGGACAAGGCGGTCAAGGAGCTGAAGAAGCTCAAGATGATGTCGCCCATGTCCGCCGAGGCGACCGTCGTCCGCAACTATATCGACTGGATGATTGCCCTGCCTTGGGGCGAATACTCTGATGATCAGATCGATCTCGATGCCGCCGAAGGCGTTCTCGATGATGACCACTATGGCCTCGAGAAGGTCAAGGAGCGCATTATCGAGTATCTTGCCGTTCAGGCTCGCGTCGGAGAACTGAAGGGGCCCATCATTTGTCTCGTGGGCCCTCCCGGGGTCGGGAAAACCTCATTGGGCAAATCGGTGGCTCGCGCCATCGGACGCCAGTTTGTTCGTATTTCTCTGGGTGGAGTGCGCGACGAGGCTGAAATTCGTGGCCACCGCCGGACCTATATCGGCGCCTTGCCGGGCAAGATTATCCAGTCGATGAAAAAGGCGCAGTCCGGAAATCCCGTCTTCCTGCTCGACGAGATCGACAAGATGTCGACCGACTTCCGGGGCGACCCTTCTTCGGCTTTGTTGGAAGTGCTCGATCCGGAGCAGAATACGACCTTTAACGACCATTATCTGGACGTGGATTATGATCTTTCGAAGGTGATGTTCGTCACGACGGCGAATAATCTCGAAGGAATCCCGCGCCCCCTGCAGGATCGCATGGAGATCATTCGAATCCCCGGATACACGGAGATCGAAAAACTCAACATTGCCAAGCGCTATCTGGTCCCCAAGGTGCGTGGTGCCAATGGATTGGAAGAGGAAGCCCTGACTTTCTCCGATAATGCGATCCTCGGCGTGATTCGCCACTACACCAAGGAAGCCGGTGTTCGCAGTCTGGAACGCGAGCTTTCGGGGCTTTGCCGCAAGGTGGTCGTGGAAGTTGTTCGATCCAAGTCCGAAGATCCCGTGCAAATTCGCTCCGAGAACTTGGAAAAGTACCTCGGTCCCCAGAAGTTCAGCTACGGCCGTGCGGGCACGGAAGCCAAATTGGGCGTAACCACCGGACTGGCGTGGACCGATATGGGTGGAGAGTTGCTCGAAACCGAAGTGTCTGTGGTTCCCGGGAAGGGCAAGCTGACAATTACGGGCCGACTGGGCGAGGTGATGCAGGAGTCGGCGCAGGCAGCCATGTCCTATGTGCGATCGCGGGCTGATGATCTCGGCCTTTCGCGCGAGTTCTACCAGCAGGTCGATGTCCATATTCACGTGCCCGAAGGTGCGACGCCGAAGGACGGCCCCTCGGCCGGGATTACTCTGGCCACATCATTGGTTTCGGCTCTGACGCGCATTCCGGTTCGATCGGATTTTGCGATGACTGGGGAGGTGACTCTGCGCGGAAATGTCCTGCCGATCGGCGGTTTGAAGGAGAAAGTCCTGGCGGCTCATCGTGGCGGCATCAAGCACATCCTGATTCCTCAGGAAAACGAGAAGGATATTCAGGATATCCCTGAGTCCATCCGGGCAGACCTCACCCTCGAGGCGGTCGCGCATATGGATGTGGTGCTTCGCAGGGCTCTGGTTCTGGATAATCCCGAGGATTTCCTGAAGCCCACCGGGACTATTCCAAATCCGTTTCCGCCCGAAGCTGACTCGCCCGGGGACGTCATTCGTCACTAGAACCTTGGTGGCAAAAAGCGAGCTTCGATCGCTGTCTCGATTTGCCCCCCAAAAACATTGAGCTTTCGTTTGAACGCCTTTCCAGCTCCTGATATCCGGGAGTCACCTCGAAAGGGGGGGGGAGACTGATGACAAAAGCAGATCTGATCGAAGCAGTGGCAACCAAGATGGACCTTCCGAAGGCATTGGCCGAAAGAACGGTAAATCTGATTTTTGATGATATCACGACGGCCCTGAAGGCTGACGATAAAGTGAACATCTCCGGATTTGGAACCTTTACGGTGTCGAATCGTAAGGCGCGCCAAGGGCGTAACCCGAAAACGGGAGAAACCATTGAGATTGCTGCATCTCGTGCAGCGAAATTCAAAGCCGGTAAAGGCTTGAAGGACTCTCTGAACTAGAGTCCGTGAAGACTGGCGCATCCATGATGCGTCGCGTAAACCGGTAGTTCGGAATCTGGGCGGTTAGCTCAGTTGGGAGAGCATCGGCCTTACAAGCCGAGGGTCATCCGTTCGATCCGGATACCGCCCATGATTAAAAAGGGAGCGAGCCAGAAGGCTCGTTCCCTTTTTTTCGAATATTCTTCAATTTTCTCGCCGCGATCAGCACCGGCGGGAAATTTTCTAATCTTCTTCGATGACGCTCAGGATCAGGAAGGTCAGGGCGATACAGCCGGCGGCGACCATGGCCCCGAATGTAAACATCATATAATCGTCAAAAAGCATTCTGATTTCTCCTCATGGATCTGAAATTCATTTTGCTGCCAGGATCAGAGATTGGTCTAGCATCTTTATCAGCCACATGCTTGCTTGCGAAGGTGAACCGACGTGGGTCTTGCTGCCCGCCGAGGTGGTTGTTAGTGGAAAAAGGCCCGCGGGGTCGTAGCTCAGTTGGTTAGAGTGCCGGCCTGTCACGCCGGAGGTCGCGAGTTCAAGTCTCGTCGGCCCCGTTACTTCGATCTGGGTATTCAAAAAGGGATGAGAGAGTGCTGGCCCGCAAGGGCCAGGATTCGACTTAAAGTAACTTCATGGCCAAACAAAGCACAGCATTTACGACCCGCGAAGAGGCGCTCGAGCAGCGTCAGTGGAAAGTTCTGGACGCCGAAGGGCGCGCCTTGGGCAGACTGGCAACCCAGGTTGCGGTCTTGTTGCGGGGGAAGAACAAGCCGACATTCACGCCGCATGTGGATTGCGGCGATTTCGTCATTGTTCTGAACGCCTCCAAAGTGAAGCTTTCCGGCAAAAAGGAAACGGACAAGATCTTCTACCGTCACACCGGTTTCCCGGGTGGGATCAAGGCAACGCCCGCCGCCAAGATGCGCGAAGAGAACCCGGAAAAATTGATCCGTGATGCGGTCGAGGGGATGCTTCCCAAGAATCGACTCTCGCGACAGTTGATCACAAAATTGAAGGTTTACCCGGCCAGCGACCACCCGCATGAAGCACAACAGGCGGAAGTCGTGGCCCCGCTGGACTGAACAGGATAATCAAGCATGGCTGAGCAAACGATTCAGGCGACCGGCAAGCGCAAATGCGCAATTGCTCAGGTCCGAATGAAACCTGGGGCGGGACAGATCACTGTCAACCGTCGCGCAATCGAAGATTATTTCGGACGTGAGACCTCACGGATGATCGTCGGACAACCATTCGACGTGACCGAGACTCAAGGTCGCTATGATTTGGACATCAACGTCCGCGGCGGCGGTGTTTCGGCTCAGGCTTCCGCGATTCGTCACGGAATCTCCCGCGCCCTTCTGGTCGCAGATCCCGAGATGCGCCCTGCATTGAAGAAGGTTGGTTACCTCACACGCGATTCACGCGAGGTCGAGCGCAAGAAGTACGGACGTCATAAAGCGAGAAAACGTCCTCAGTATTCGAAGCGCTAGTCTCCGCTTTCCGGTTCTTGATCCGGAGCAGAGTTCGAAAAGAGCCGTGCAGGTTTACCTGCACGGCTTTTTTTGTCCTACTCCGAGCCGAGGAAGAATACGATCCCGATCGCGGTAAAGATGCCATTGGCTGTCCACGCGGCCAGAATGGGTGGCAGGACGCCGCTCTTTCCGAGGCTCATGGTGAGGGCGAGCACGATCCAGTAGGAGAAGCCCACGAGCATGGCGATGCCGGTATTGGCGGCGAGGCTGGAGTTCCGGCTGTGCCGGGACGCCAGCGGGATTCCGATCAGGCACATGACGAAGCCGGTAAAGGGGATAGCCGTTTTCATCCAGAGCTCGACTTGCATCCGGGTTGTGTCGATCCCCTTGGCCCCTAGTTCCCGGATGGCATTCGCCAATTCCTCAAATGTCTGATCGTCAGCATTCCGCGCGACGGCATTGAAATCCTCTGGCGACTCGGAGAGCTGGAGGGCGCGCGGGCCCAAAGCTTGCGTTCGGACCCCGCCGTCGCGTTGGAAGGATATCAAGGACCCCTCCTCGGTCATCCAGCGGCCGCCGCTCCACCAGGCCAACGGTGCCGTATGGATTCGGAGGAGGCGGAATTCGCTGTCGATTTCATAAATTGTGATTCCGGTGACGAGCTGGCCGGTGGCGTCCACTTTCTGGATATTCGTGATGCCGGTTTCGTGATGGTACCAGAGCCCGTTGCGCCCAAGGTGCGTGCGCTGCACTTTCCCCTTGATCTCGACGTTTTCGATGATGGCAGTTCGCGCTGTGGCTGCCGGGACGACAAACTCGTTCCACGCGAGCGTGGCGAGAGACAGGCAGAAGCAGAGCAGGGCAATCGGAGCCGCAATCTGCCAGAGGCTGATGCCGCCGGCCCGCATGGCCATCAGCTCGGCATTCTTGGCGAGTGTCCCGAGGCCGAAGAGCGTGGCTGCGAGGATGGCGACCGGGATCATTTGAGTCACGATCAGAGGTATTTTCAACAGAAAATACTCCACCATCAGTCCTGCGGGCGGTGAATGTTTCAGGAAGCGCGGCAGGCGCTCGAAGAAGTCAACGGTCAGGTAGAGAACGACGAAGAACCCGAGCGCAATTCCGAGAGCACGGAGAAATTCTCCGACCACGTATCGAGATATCGTGGGGAGCAGTCCGAACCACCTCACGCGCCGCCCCCATTCTTTCTTCCGCGATCGAGCCGCTGGCGTAGCTGGTCTATCAGGCTACCGGAATTACGGACATTTTCCTGGGCGGCGCGTCGGAAGAGGATGGCTCCGGTCAGGCCCAAAAGGGCATTTGGCATCCAGATGGCGGCGACGATCGGCACGCGTCCGTTTTGCGCCAGAGCTTCGGCCGAACCCAGAAGCAGGTAGTAGACCAGTATGACTCCCAGACTCACGGCCATCCCTCGGGACCGTACGGCACGAACCGGCTGGAGTCCCAGAGGAATTCCCAGCAAAGCAAAAATGAGTGCCGCACAGGGAACGGCAAGACGTCTCTGGAATTCGACTCTTTCTCGAATAGCGGGATCACCAGCCGCTTGCTGGGTGCGAATTCGTTCGCGAAGTTTTGCCAGGGGCATCTCGTTGGCGGCAATCTGGCGGGACGGCAGATTGCCCAAGGCTTCCCCAAGGTCCAGCAGGACATCGTAAATTTTGAAATCGGTCCGTTCGTAGGTTTGCCGTTTGGGGGCATTGGTAAAGATCGTGCCGTCGAAAAGGCGCAGGTTCAACGTTTGTGCGGCTTGGTCGGCGACGATTTCCCCTCTTTGCGCGATCACCGTGTTTGCGGCGCCGCCCTCGCGATGATCCGAGATCAGAATGCGCTTGAGTTGGGTGCCGGGGGGTTCAATTTCCTCACTATAGATCACCAGCCCGGCGAAGTCGTCGTTGAAGACCTGCTCTTTCAGCCCGGCGGTCGCTCGCGTTCGGGCCAGTTCGAAAATTCCTGCCTTCAGGGCTGCGTTTCCCCAGGGGCGTGCATGGAGAGAGAGCATGAACGAACCCGCGCAAACTATCAGGGCAAGGGCGACGATTGGCTGAGCAATCTGGTAGAGACTGACACCGGAGGCGCGCATCGCTATGATTTCACTGTCGGACGAGAGACGCCCGACAGCCAGAATCACGCCCAGCAGCAGGGCCATGGGTACCGTTACCTCCAGGAACGCAGGTAGGATGTACGAGAACAGAAGCAGGATCTGCTCGAAAGGTACCCCCCGGTTGACGATCAGCTCCACCAGCCTCATGATCCTCGCGATCAGGAGAATGAAGGTGAAAAGAGCAAGGCCTCCGCTGAACGGAGCCAGAACCTCAAAGAGGATATAGCGGTGAAACGTTCGCCCCATGGCGCCCGGAAAAATGTAACGGTAGGAAGCGCCCGTGTAAATCGCCCGCGCCCAGATCGCGCGGGAAGTTATCTCGCCTGCGGCTGGCACGCCGCGGCTGCTTTTCTCGAGAGTCGGCCTGACGCGGTGCGCCATGCTTATTTTCAGGCGCCGCCTTCGGGGGAGATGGCGACGCGCCTCGAGCGAGCCGGGCTCCGGGCCGAGTTGCTCGATGCAGCCGCGCTGGACGCAATTTCCGGGGGGGTCACCCACCAAGGCATTATTCTGGCGGGTCGTCCCCCTGAAATGAGGCCCCTGGCCGAACTCCTCACGGCAAAGCCCAAGCTTTTACTGGCTCTCGACGGGGTCACCGACCCCCGCAATGTGGGTGCGATCGCCCGGAGTGCGGAAGCGGCGGGTTTTGGGGGGCTGATTCTGACGAGGGACCGTTCGCCGGATATGACGCCCGCGTTGGTGAAAACCGCGGCCGGCGCTACGGAATATTTGCCTTTCTGCCGGGTTGCGAACCTGGTCCGAGCGCTACAATCCCTGCAAAAAGAGGGTTTCTGGCGGATGGGGCTGGATGCGGATGGAGATCGGGATGTTCTCGATCCGGCGAGTTTGCCCGGTTTGCCTGCCGTTTTGGTCGCGGGGGCAGAGGGGAAGGGGCTTCGCCCTCTGGTTCTTCGCAATCTCGACTGCCTTCTGCAGATCCCTCTTGCGGGGCGCACGGCGTCCCTGAACGTGTCTGTCGCCAGCGGCCTGGGCATCTTCGCTCTCGCGAGACTGCTCAAAGACCAAACTTGACACTGTTTGCCGCAATGGTATCAAGATTCGCTTGACTATCCCTTCCCGAGGGAGCGCAGCCCTCGGGGTGCGTTCAACTCGCGTTCCGGGATGTTGTTTTTGGTTTTTTCGTAGTTTTATCAGACAGATGGAGCGTTAAGGGACGGAGCGCATGGGGCTGTTGGGCCGATGTGGCTCAATTGGTAGAGCGACTGATTTGTAATCAGTAGGTTGTCGGTTCAAGTCCGATCATCGGCTTAGGCGGCGTTAAGCGGAGGAGAGGTACCCAAGTGGTCAACGGGAGCAGACTGTAAATCTGCCGGCGTAAGCCTACGTAGGTTCGAGTCCTACCCTCTCCATTCCATTGAAATTCAGGGAAGTGAAAAAGTTCATCATAGAGCGCGGGAATAGCTCAGCTGGCTAGAGCACGAGCCTTCCAAGCTCGGGGTCGCGGGTTCGAATCCCGTTTCCCGCTTCAGATTAGGAAAATAGATCGAAAAGGCGAAAGCCCAGGTAGCTCAGTTGGCAGAGCACGTCATTGGTAATGACGAGGTCGGCGGTTCAAGTCCGCTCCTGGGCTCGTGAAAGAGTCTGTTTGGCCGAAGGGCTGAAAGAATCGGGCAGGAAATCAAGGGTCAGTAGCTCGAATTGGCTAGAGCACCGGACTCCAAATCCGGGGGTTGCAGGTTCGAATCCTGCCTGGCCTGTTGCAGATCAATCAGGCTGTGGCGACCGGATCGAAGAAATTTAAAATGGCAAAGGCTTCCAAAAAAGAATCGAATCAAACCAGCGCAGGACAGGCTGGAGTTGCGGGCGGAGTCACAACGATCGTCCCCAGGTCCATCCAATTCCTTCGCGAAGCTTGGTACGAGCTCGCCAAAGTCCACTTTCCCACGCGGAAAGAGACCTATCAGGCAACGGCTGTGGTTTTGGCGGTTGTCGTGATTTCGGCCACTTTCCTCGGGCTGGTGGACTTCGCTCTTTCCTACGTCATGCAGCTGTTCATGGGGACGGCCTGATGACGCGTCGCTATTTCACCAGAGCCATCACGGCTGTCGAAAGGAGGGTCTGATGTCGAATGACACCGTAGCGGATGAAGTTCCGGCCAAGCCCCGGTCCTATTGGTACGTCGTGCATACCTATTCGGGTTATGAGGCGAAGGTGAAGGTCTCGATGGACGAGCGCAAGCGCAACGAGATCACCCGCAAGGAAGCCGAGATCGAGATCCTCAAGGCGAAGGATACCCTGAGCTCTCGAGACGAATACGCTCTTCAGGAAGCCGAAGTTGCCGTGGAGCAGCTCAAATCCTTTTTCGAGGTTCTCGTGCCGGCCGAGAAGGTTGTGGAGTTGGTCAAGGGCCAGCGACGGACTTCGACACGGAAATTTTTCCCGGGTTACGTTCTCGTGCACGTCGGCGACCTGGGGGACTTCCTAAAGGGCTTCATCCGAGCGACGCCTCGCGTCACCGGATTTGTCGGGGGCACGGATGACCCTCCGGCCATCAGCGAAGCCGAGGTTCTCGAGATTACCCAGCAAATGGAAGAGGGTTCTGCGAAGCCGAAGGATCTCTTCGCAATCGGCGACAAGGTAAAGGTCATCGATGGTCCCTTCCAGGACTTCAACGGAGAAGTCGAAGAAGTGAAGCCCGAAAAAGGCAAGCTCAAAGTTCTCATCAGCATCTTCGGGCGGTCGACTCCGGTCGAGCTCGAGTATGTTCAGGTGGAAAAGGGCTGACCCCGTTCGGTCAAGCTCCAGAATTGTAGAGGAAACCAAGTGGCAAAGAAGGTCATAGGCGAAATCAAGCTCCAGATCCCTGCGGGAAAGGCGAACCCGAGTCCTCCTGTCGGACCGGCTCTCGGCCAGCGCGGCGTCAATATCATGGAGTTCTGCAAGGCTTTCAACGCCGATACGCAGCAGCAGTCCGGGCTGATCATTCCGGTGATCATCACGGTCTACGCCGACCGTTCGTTCACCTATATTCTCAAGACGCCTCCAGCCTCTGTGCTTCTGAAGAAGGCAGCCAAGCTGAAAAAGGCATCGAGCGAACCTCGCCGGACGATCGCTGGCAGCGTGACCCAGGCTCAAGTTCGTGAAATCGCCGAGACCAAAATGAAGGATCTCAACGCAAATACCCTCGACGCGGCCGAGAACATTATCGCCGGAACGGCCCGAAGCATGGGCATCTCCGTCGAAGGCTGAGAGAGACGAAAGAAAGCAGAATCATGGCACGGCTCAGCAAAAGAATGACCAATGCTCGCGGCAAAGTTGAAGCAGGACGCCGCTATTCCATCGAGGACGCCATCGGCGTTGCACTCGAGGCAGATGCCCCGAAATTCGACGAGACTGTCGAATTGGCGGTTCGTCTCGGCGTCGACCCCCGACAGGCCGATCAGAATGTACGCGGAACCTGCCTTCTGCCCCATGGCACCGGAAAGTCCGTTCGGGTTCTGGTTTTCGCCAAGGGCGAGAAGCTGGCCGAAGCAGAATCTGCTGGTGCTGATTTCGCGGGCGGAGAGGAACTGGCCCAGCGGATCACCAGCGAGGGATGGCTCGACTTTGACAAGGTGATCGCGACCCCGGACATGATGGCCGTCGTGGGCCGTCTCGGGAAGGTCCTCGGACCACGAGGCTTGATGCCGAACCCGAAGGTCGGAACGGTCACCATGGATGTGACTCGCGCCGTGGAAGAATTGAAGGCGGGTAAAGTGGAATACCGGGTCGAAAAAGCCGGCATCGTCCATGTTCCGATCGGCCGTCGTTCCTTCGGCACCGAGAAGTTGGTCGACAATGCCAACGAAGTGATTTCGAGCCTGGTCAGAGCCAAGCCTTCGACCGCAAAGGGAACCTATATGCGTTCCGTGGCTATTTCGACAACGATGGGCCCCGGAGTTGCGGTGGATCCATCCACAGCAGCCTCGACGGCTGCTTGAGAAGAGACGGAGAACCTTCAGGTGAATCTGCAAGAAAAAACAGAAGCCGTCGATAATTTGCGGGATCGTTTCGCGCGGGCGAGTGTTGCCCTTCTGGCCGAGCCGCACGGTTTGACCGTTGCCGAGGTCACCGACCTGCGCAACAAGGTGCGAGCGATCGATGGCGAGTACAAGGTCGCCAAGAATAGTCTGGCCAAGCGAGCGGTCGAAGATACGGATTTCGCTGATTTCGGCGAACAGATGAAGGGGCAGACAGCCCTCGTCTTCGGGTATGGCGATCCGATCGCCGTGCTCAAGGAAATTGTTGATTACTCGAAGGAACACGAAGAAAAGCTCGACGTCCGTGCCGCGATCCTCGATGGGGACTTGTACGACGAGGCGGGCGTAAAGAAGCTTTCGAAACTGGGGAGTCTGGACGAAGTCCGCGCGAAGTTCCTCAGTTTACTTACGACGCCGAGCACCCAGCTCGTGCGTCTTCTCAACGAGCCGGGCGGCCAGGTCGCTCGGTTGTTGCAGGCGCGCGCCGACTCCGGCGCAGCCGGGGAATAAGCGCAAAGATTCCGTAGGAATCCAAACCACCACGGGTCTTCAAGACCCGACCTATCCAGGGAGTACAGAAGAAAATGGCCATGACGGCGGAGCAGATAAACGAGCTGATTGAAACGCTTTCGGGACTGACGATCCTCGAAGTCTCCGAGCTGGTAAAGCAGCTTGAAGAGAAGTGGGGTGTCTCTGCGGCGGCCCCGGTTGCGGTAGCCGCAGCTGGTGGCGCTGGCGGTGACGCCGGCGGCGCAGCCGAAGAGAAGGACGAGTTCAATGTCGTTCTCAAGGGCGCTGGCGAAAAGAAGATTCAGGTGATCAAGGTTGTTCGCGAAATCACCGGTCTCGGATTGAAGGAAGCCAAGGATCTGGTCGACGGGGCCCCCAAAAACGTCAAGGAAGGCGTTTCGAAGGCCGACGCGGAAGAGATCAAGACGAAACTCGAAGGGGCTGGCGCCGCTGTCGAGCTCGATTGATCGTCGAGCGTGCCATATGGCGCGCTCGTCCCGGATCGTATTACCTTTGGAAGCGAGCATCACGAAGCCCGACGGGCTTCGTGCGTGCTCGTTTTCTGGCTCGAAAGGTCGTTCTGCTGCGTTTAGGCGCACCGGTGCGACAGGAGCGTAGAGCGTAGATGGCAGCTCAGCTAGCGGATAATTTCCGTCCCAGGCGTAGCTTTGGGAAGATTCGACGCGTTGTTGATATTCCCAATCTCATTGCAATTCAGCGGCGGTCGTACGACGACTTCCTGCAACTCGACGTGGCTCCCGATGAACGGGAAGATGTCGGCGTGCAGGCGGTTTTCAAATCGGTCTTCCCGATCAAGGACTTTAACGAGACCGCTGAACTGGACTTCGTACGGTACTCGATTGGCGAACCCAAGTTCGATATCGACGAATGCCAGCAACGGGGTAATAACTACGCAGCCCCCCTGAAAGTGACCGTCCATCTGGTGATCTATGATGTGGATCCCACCAGCGGCGCTCGCTCGATCAAGAACGTCAAGGAGCAGGAGGTCTACTTCGGTGAGATCCCGCTCATGACGAATCACGGTACTTTCGTGATCAACGGGACCGAGCGCGTGATTGTATCACAGCTCCACCGCTCGCCCGGTGTGTTCTTCGACGACGACAAGGGCAAGACGCACTCCTCCGGCAAACTGCTTTTCAAGGCGCGAGTCATTCCTTATCGCGGCTCCTGGATCGATCTGGAATTCGACGCCAAGGATACCATCTACGTTCGCATCGATCGGCGTCGGAAATTCCACGCCTCTGTCTTGTTGCGCGCGCTCGGTATGGAGACAGAAGATCTCCTGAACTACTTCTACAAAAAGGAAGAGATCACGCTGAAGGCCGACCACGCCTCGCGGGCCTTCCGCTCCGATCTGCATCTCGGCACGCGGATCAGCATGGATATCCGGAATCCGGAGAACAACGAAGTTGTCGTCAAGGCCGGCCGGAAGCTGACCAAGGGCGCCCTGCGGAATATCGAGGCGGCTGGGGTCAAGGATTTACCCATGCCTCTCGAGGATCTAGTGGGCAAGATTTCCTCGGTGGATGTCCCCGACCCGGCTACGGGCGAATTGATTCTGGAGTGTAACCAGGAAATCGGCCCCGAAGAGCTCGAGTCCTTGATCGAGAAGAAGATCAAGAAGATCGAAGTGCTCTTCACCGACGACGTGGGACCATTCCTCCGCAACACCATGATGCAGGACAAGATCACCTCGCCTGATGAGGCGATCATGGAGATCTACAAGCGCTTGCGTCCGGGCGATCCTCCGACGCGCGAAACCGCGCGGACATTCTTCGACAACCTGTTCTTCAATCCGGACCGCTACGATCTTTCCAAGGTGGGTCGTCTGAAGATGAACCACAAGCTCTTCGGGAACGAAGAAGCGACACCTCTCGATCAGGGTACCTTGCGTTCGTCCGATATCCTCGAGGCGGTTCGTTATCTGATCGACCTGAAGAATGGTAACGGCACCACCGACGATATTGACCATCTTGGCAATCGCCGGGTGCGCGCGGTCGGTGAACTCGTCGAGAACCAGTTCCGCATCGGCCTGGTCCGCATGGAGCGGGCGATCAAGGAGCGGATGAGTCTGCAGGATATCGAGACTCTGATGCCTCAGGAGCTGATCAACTACAAACCGGTCGCGGCAGTGGTGAAGGAGTTCTTCGGATCCTCGCAGCTTTCCCAGTTCATGGACCAGACCAACCCCTTGTCGGAAGTGACGCATAAGCGACGTCTTTCGGCACTTGGCCCGGGTGGTTTGACCCGCGAACGAGCCGGCTTTGAGGTTCGTGACGTCCATCCGACCCACTACGGTCGCGTCTGTCCGATTGAGACCCCTGAAGGTCCCAATATCGGATTGATTGCTTCGCTCTCCACCTATGCTCGCGTGAATGAGTTCGGTTTTGTCGAGACACCCTATCGCAAGGTAGCCGAGGGTGTGGCAACCGACGACATCAAATTCCTCTCGGCGTTGCAGGAAGAGCAGCATACGATTGCTCAGGCGAATGCTCCGCTTAATGCCGACGGAAGCTATGTTCGCGATCTGGTTTCTGCCCGGACGGCTGGTGAGTTCCAGCAGGTTCCTCCGGACCGGCTGGATTATATGGACGTCTCGCCCAACCAGTTGGTGTCGGTGGCGGCCTCGATGATCCCTTTCCTCGAGCATGATGATGCCAACCGAGCTCTGATGGGCTCGAACATGCAACGTCAGGCCGTTCCTCTTCTGCGAACCGATGCCCCGTTTGTGGGCACCGGAATGGAAGCGATCGTGGCCCGGGATTCCGGAGTCACGGCGGTTGCCAAGCGCGAAGGTGTGGTCGAGAGCGTTGACGCAACCCGAATTGTGGTTCGCGCCGACAATCCGAAGACCGATGGCAGTGACACCGGGATCGATATCCACGGGTTGGTCAAATACCAGCGATCGAACCAGAGCACCTGCATGAACCAGAAGCCCATTGTGCAACCGGGAGACCGGGTTGCTGTTGGTGATGTTCTTGCAGACGGTCCTGCCACGCAGGTCGGTGATCTGGCCCTGGGCCAGAATGTGCTCGTCGCGTTCATGCCTTGGGGCGGTTATAATTTCGAGGATTCGATCCTCGTGAGTGAGCGCCTGGTCAAAGAAGATCGGTTCACTTCCGTGCACATCGAGGAGTTCGAGTGTGTTGCTCGCGACACCAAGCTCGGACCAGAGGATATTACGCGAGACATTCCGAACGTCGGCGAGGAAGCCCTCGCAGATCTCGACGAGTCGGGAATCATTCGGATTGGTGCCGAGGTTCGCCCCGGAGACATTCTGGTGGGCAAGATCACGCCGAAGGGCGAGACGCAGCTTTCTCCGGAAGAAAAACTGCTTCGTGCGATCTTCGGTGAGAAGGCCGGTGAAGTGCGCGATACCGCGCTCAAGGTTCCTCCGGGAGTCGAGGGCACGGTGATCGAGGCCCGCGTCTTCTCGCGCAAGGGTGTGAGCAAGGATGAGCGCTCTCGCGAGATCGAAGAGGAGGAAGTCGCTCGGCTCGTCAAGGACGAGGGCGATCAGGTCCGAATTCTTCGCGAAAGCACCGCTCGAAAAGTAAAGGAATTGGTCGTCGGCAAGGTTGCCTCCGGAAAACTCGCCGATGATCATCGGCGTCAGCTTCTTGCCAAGGGCCAGGAGATTACGGCCGAAGATATCGATGAAAATATTCCCTCGATGCTTTGGGGCGATATTCGTATCGGCGATGATAAATCCGAAGAGGAGCTGGAGGGTACGTGTCGGGCGATGCGTGACCAGATCGACCACCTTCGCGGCGTCACCGAAGAGAAAAAGAGCCGGCTTCAGGGAGGCGATGAGCTTTCTCCCGGTGTGATCAAATTGGTCAAGGTTTTTGTTGCCATCAAGCGCAAGCTTCAGGTGGGTGACAAGATGGCCGGTCGTCACGGGAACAAGGGTGTTCTCTCCCGAATTTTACCGGAAGAAGATATGCCCTACCTCGCGGACGGCACGCCCGTGGATATTGTTCTGAATCCGCTCGGCGTTCCCTCACGTATGAACGTGGGCCAGATTCTCGAAACGCACCTTGGCTTTGCGGCCCGCCAATTGGGCCTCCAGGTCGCTGAGGCGTTGGAAGCCTTTCGCCAGAGTGGCGCCGAAGACGAACTGCGCAGCAAGCTGTCAGATGCCTATGGCCCGGAATTCGAGGATGTATTTGCCTCGGCGAGTGCTCAGGATCTGGAGCGCGTGGCAAGCAAGGCGACTCGGGGCATTCATACAGCGACGCCTGTATTCGATGGCGCCTCCGAGGAAGAGATTTTCGGCTTGCTCGAGAAGGCCGGACTTTCGGACACCGGGCAGTCGTGGCTCTTCGACGGCAAGACGGGCGATCGCTTCTCGCAGCCTGTCACCGTCGGCATTATTTACATGCTGAAACTTCACCACCTTGTGGACGACAAGATCCACGCGCGCTCGACGGGACCATACTCTCTCGTCACGCAGCAGCCTTTGGGCGGCAAGGCGCAGTTTGGTGGTCAGCGTTTGGGTGAGATGGAAGTCTGGGCTCTGGAAGCTTACGGCGCCGCGTACACTCTGCAGGAAATGCTGACTGTGAAGTCCGATGATGTCATCGGTCGCACACGGATGTACGAGGCTATCGTGAAGGGCGAGACGGTTCTGGAACCGGGTCTGCCCGAATCTTTCAATGTGATGCTCAAGGAATTGCAGAGCCTCGCTTTGGACGTTGAACTTATTGAGGAAGAGGCTCCGGTGCTGGACGCCGCCGAGCCACAGGAGTGACCGATGGAAGATCTTTTCAGTCTATTTGAGAAGCCAAAGAATCCGGTCGCCTTCGGGTCTCTCCGCATTTCGATTGCGGAGCCGGATACGATCCGCTCCTGGTCTCATGGCGAGGTCAAGAAGCCGGAGACGATTAATTACCGAACCTTCAAGCCGGAGCGGGATGGCTTGTTCTGCGCCAAGATCTTCGGACCGACCAAGGACTACGAGTGCAACTGCGGCAAGTACAAACGCATGCGGCATCGTGGTGTCGTCTGCGAGAAATGCGGTGTTGAAGTCATTCAGAGCAAAGTGCGCCGCGAGCGCATGGGCCATATCGAACTGGCCACGCCGGTCGCACATATCTGGTTTCTGAAAAGCTTGCCGTCTCGTATCGCAACGGCTCTCGACCTGACGCTCAAGGAAGTCGAGAAGATCCTTTATTTCGAATCCTACGTCGTGATCGATGCCAAGGACTCCGAGCTGGAAGAATGCCAGTTGCTGACCGAGACAGAGCATCGTCAGGCAGTCGAGGAATACGGTCCGGGCAGTTTCCGGGCCGGGATGGGTGCCGAGTCGATCCGCGAGTTGCTGGAGGGACTCGATGTCGAGGCCGATGCACTGGCTCTTCGTCAGGACCTGAAGGACGCCACGAGTGAGGCCAAGCGCAAGAAGTTGGCCAAGCGTCTGAAGGTGATCAGTGCCTTGCGCCGCTCGGGGAACCGACCCGAGTGGATGATCCTCGAGGTCATCCCGGTCATTCCGCCTGACCTGCGCCCTCTGGTGCCTCTGGACGGTGGTCGTTTCGCGACCTCCGATCTGAATGATCTCTACCGTCGCGTCATTAACCGGAACAATCGCCTCAAGCGTCTGATGGAGCTTCAAGCTCCGGATATCATCATTCGCAACGAGAAGCGGATGCTTCAGGAAGCTGTCGACGCCCTTTTCGATAATGGACGTCGTGGTCGAGCGATCACGGGCCCGAACAAGCGCCCTCTGAAATCCTTGTCGGATATGCTCAAGGGCAAGACGGGCCGATTCCGTCAGAACCTGCTCGGCAAGCGCGTCGACTATTCGGGTCGCTCCGTGATTGTTGTCGGCCCCGAGTTGCGACTGCACCAATGCGGTCTCCCCAAGAAGATGGCCCTCGAGCTGTTCAAGCCGTTTATCTATAATAAGCTCGAGGAGCGTGGTTTCGTTACCACGATCAAGAGCGCCAAGAAGATGGTGGATCAGGCGCGCCCTGAAGTCTGGGATATTCTCGACGAAGTCATTCGGGAACACCCGGTGCTTCTCAACCGTGCACCGACCCTTCACCGTCTGGGCATTCAGGCGTTTGAGCCGGTCTTGATCGAGGGGAAGGCGATCCAGCTCCACCCGTTGGTTTGCTCGGCCTATAATGCCGACTTTGACGGCGACCAGATGGCGGTTCACGTTCCGCTTTCGGTGGAAGCCCAGGTCGAGGCGCGAACCCTCATGATGTCGACCAACAACATCCTCTCACCAGCGAACGGGAAGCCGATTATCGTCCCCTCGCAGGATATGGTGTTGGGGTTGTACTGGATGTCCCGGCGCAGGCCGTTTGCGAAGGGCACACAGTTGCCTCTCGAAGAGCAGGCGGATCAGGTCGAGAAAGACTGTTTCTTTGGTCCCGACCAGGTTCGCGTGGCTTTTGATCAGGGGGAAGTCGACCTTCAGGCCGCTATCAACTGCCGCATCGCTGGCGAGATCTATCGCACGACCGTCGGCCGGGTGCTCCTCTATGAGGTTTGCCCGCCGGAACTTCCTTTTGCAGAGATCAACAAGACTCTGAAGAAGAAGGAACTCGCCAATATTATCGATATTGCCTACCGCCGCGCACAGAATAAGGCGGCCGTGATCTTTGCCGACAAGCTCAAGGATACTGGCTACAAATACGCGACCATGGCGGGCGTCTCGATCGGGATCAAGGATATGCGTATCCCGGCCACCAAGGATGCCTTGATTGAGGAAGCGGCCAAGGACGTCGCCGAGATTGCCGATCAATACGCAAAGGGTTTGATCACCGACGGCGAGCGCTACAACAAGGTCGTCGATGTTTGGGCTCAGAAGACCGATGACGTGGCCGAGGTCATGGCTGCCGAGTTGCGTGTCGAGACCTTCAGCGATGGCTCGAAACAGGAAGAGACGGACAGCTTCAATCCGGTCTTCATGATGGCCGACTCCGGTGCTCGTGGCTCCCAGCAGCAGATGCGTCAGCTTGCAGGGATGCGCGGATTGATGGCGAAACCGTCCGGAGAAATTATCGAAACTCCGATTACGGCCAACTTCCGCGAGGGATTGACCGTTCTCCAATATTTCATCTCGACCCACGGCGCCCGAAAAGGACTGGCCGATACAGCGCTCAAGACTGCCAACTCGGGCTATCTGACACGACGCCTCGTGGACGTGGCGCAAGACGCCACCATTACGGAAGAAGACTGTCAGACTCTCGACGGGATCGAGCTGCACTCCTTGATGGAGGGCGGCGAAGTGATCGAGTCGTTGGGCGAACGAGTTCTGGGCCGTGTGGCTCTGGAGGATATCCTCGATCCGTTTGATCAGAAGCTTCTGGTCCCGGCCAATACCGAGATCGACGAAGAGAAAGTTCGGATTATCGAGGACGCGAATGTGGACTCGGTCAAGATCCGGTCGGTTCTGACCTGCGATACGAGACGGGGCGTCTGCGCCAAATGTTACGGTCGTGATCTGGCTCGCGGGAACATCGCGAACCTGGGCGAAGCGGTGGGTGTGATTGCCGCACAATCGATTGGTGAGCCAGGCACGCAGTTGACCATGCGCACTTTCCATATCGGTGGCACCGCGAGTCGCGCTGCTGAAAACACCGATTTGAAAGCCAAATATGACGGCGTTGTTCGTCTTCATGATGTGGATCCGGTGGGCCGCAAAGACGGCGGACTGGTGGCCATGTCACGCCATGGCGAGCTCTCGGTTGTGGAGCAGAGCGGGAATCGCGAGCGCGAGCGCGAACGTCATAAAATCGTTGCCGGCGCCCATTTGCAGGTGAAAGACGGTGATTCGGTTGAAGCTGGAGCCCTTTTGGCCGAGTGGGACCCCTATACAACGCCGATGCTCACCGAACTCTCGGGTGTGGCCCATTTCCAGGACCTCATCGAAGGCGTGACGATGCGTGAAGAGTTGGATGAGCGGACCGGAATGTCGACCACTGTGGTGATCGATTATAGCGCGTCACAGGCGCAGACGATCGAGGCGCCCAAAGCCAAAAAGAAAAAGACGGCGGCCAAGAAGACCGGCGCCAAAAAGAAAAAGACGGCAGCCAAAAAAGCCGAAGAGGATGTGGCACAGCCGTCGCCGAGCATCGTCGTTCGCGATGCGAGTGGCAAGATATTATTGCTCCCCAACGGGAGTGAGGCGCGCTATCAGTTGCCTGTCGGGATTCACCTCAACGTTGCCGAAGGCGATGAGATTGCGGCCGGCGACGTTTTGGCCAAGATGCCTCGAGAGACCACCAAGACGAAGGATATTACCGGTGGTCTGCCTCGTGTCGCCGAGCTTTTCGAGGCTCGCAAGCCGAAGGAGGCTGCTACCGTCAGCGAGATCGATGGTGTGGTTTCCTATGGCAAGGACACCAAGGGCAAACGCAAGATCGAAGTGACCCCGGAAGTGGGCGAGAAGCGCGAATATCTGATCCCCAAGGGCAAGCATCTGCGTGTGCATCCAGGCGACCATGTGCGGGCCGGCGATCAGTTGATGGATGGCCAAACCAACCCTCATGACGTTCTTGCCGTGAAGGGACGCCAGGAGCTCGCCAAGTTCCTCGTGGATGAGGTTCAGGAGGTCTATCGACTCCAGGGCGTGAAGATCAACGATAAGCATATCGAGGTAATCGTTCGCCAAATGCTGCGTCGCGTCAAGATCACCTGGGTCGGTGATTCGGACTTCCTGCTGGGGGATCCGGTCGAAGCCTGGCGCCTCAGCGAAGTGAATGAGCGCCTGGAAGCTGAAGGCGCCGAGCCGGCTCGTGCGGAACCGCTGCTTTTGGGGATCACCAAGGCCAGTTTGTCCACGGAAAGCTTCATCTCGGCGGCATCCTTCCAGGAAACCACCAAGGTGCTCACGGAAGCGGCGATCAACGGAAAGGTCGACGACCTCAGCGGCCTGAAAGAAAACGTGATTATGGGACGTCTGGTGCCTGCAGGTTCGGGTCTGGTGCAGCACCAGGAGGTCGAAGTCGAGGTCCACGAGCCCGAACAGGAGCTCCTGCCGGACGAAGAAGAGGGTTTGGTAGGCGATTCCTCCATAGGGGTGGCTTGACAGTCAGGCTTGCGTTCCCTAAAGCTCGGGAGTTTTAAAGGTTCCCCCCAAGACGCCGAATCCGGCGACCCTGAAGGCGGGGAAAATCAATAAATCATTAGCGTCGCTAACGTATGGCGCTGACTCGCAGTAAGCGAGTGGACATATCGAGGAATCGGGTTCCCTCATGCCGACGATCAATCAGCTGGTGAAAAAAGGGCGCGTAGTACAGAAGCGCCGTCCAACAGTGCCAGCACTGCAGAAATCTCCGCAGAAGCGCGGTGTGTGTACAAGGGTTTATACCTCAACCCCGAAGAAGCCGAACTCCGCCCTCCGCAAGGTGGCGCGTGTGCGGTTGACCAACGGGATTGAAGTCACTTCCTATATTCCAGGTATCGGTCATAACCTGCAGGAACACTCGGTCGTTCTCATTCGAGGCGGTCGTGTGAAGGATCTGCCCGGCGTTCGCTATCATATCGTTCGAGGAACGTTGGACACGGTCGGCGTGCAGGATCGCAGACAGGGTCGCTCCAAGTACGGCGCAAAGCGGCCGAAGTAGCGTGCTTATTTACTAGGCATCTAGTCGGTCTTTAAAGACAAAATCAGGGAAAGCCCGGACCGGCCTCTCGGAAGAGGGGTTGGTACGGTATCGTGCGATTCCGGAAATGTTTCCGGAATCGTCCAAGTTTGGAACGTTTACCGAAGTCGGTTCAGCCGGCGGCGGACAAACTGAAAGCCAGAAGAAAAATGCCACGTAAAGGTGAGGTTCGCCGGCGGGAAGTCCTGCCGGATCCAAAATATCAAGACCGGTTGGTCACGAAGTTCATGAACAACATGATGCTTCAGGGCAAGAAGAGCCTGGTCGAAGGAATTTTCTACGGTGCGTTCGACATGATTGCCGAGCGCAGCGGTGAGGACCCCCTCGCCGTGTTCAAATCGGCTCTGGATAATGCGAAGCCCGGCGTCGAGGTTCGATCCCGTCGTGTCGGTGGAGCTACCTATCAGGTGCCCGTCGAGGTTCGTCAGAGCCGCCGAGTCGCTCTTTCGATGCGATGGATTGTGGCAAGCGCGCGCGCCCGCCACGAGAAGTCGATGTCCGAACGATTGGCCGGGGAACTCATGGACGCCGCCAATATGCGCGGGAACGCCGTGAAAAAACGCGAAGACACTCACAGGATGGCAGAGGCGAACAACGCCTTCTCCCATTATCGCTGGTAGGAAATCGGTCTCATGCCTCGCACCATAGCTCTCTCAAAAGTCCGTAATATCGGGATCATGGCTCATATCGACGCCGGTAAAACCACGACCACCGAGCGGATCCTCTATTATACCGGGATCAACTACAAGATCGGTGAAGTCCATGAAGGCTCGGCCACCATGGACTGGATGGAGCAGGAGCAGGAACGCGGGATTACCATCACGTCCGCGGCGACGACTTGTGAGTGGGACGACCACCGGATCAATATTATTGATACCCCGGGCCACGTTGACTTCACGATGGAAGTCGAACGCTCACTTCGCGTGCTGGATGGAGCTGTGGCGCTGTTTGATTCGGTCGCAGGCGTCGAGCCGCAGTCCGAAACGGTCTGGCGCCAGGCCGATAAATACGATGTGCCTCGCATCGCGTTCATCAACAAGATGGACCGCGTAGGCGCTGACTTCGAGATGAGCGTCGGGATGATCGAGGACCGCTTGGGATCAAACCCCGTGCGCCTCAATCTGCCGATCGGCGCCGAGGAAGACTTCGCCGGCGTTGTCGATCTGGTCAAGATGAAGGCCCTGATCTGGGACACCGAAAACATGGGTGCCAGCTACCGCGAGGACGATATCCCCGAGGATTTGCAGGCCGATGCCGACAAGTTTCGCGAAGCGCTGATCGAGGGTGCGGCCGAGGGCGACGACGCCCTGATGGAGAAGTACCTCGAGGGCGGCGAGATCGAGATTGACGAACTGAAGGCAGCCGTCCGCAAGGCGACCCTCGGTGGCACGATGGTGCCCGTGCTCTGTGGAACGGCTTTCAAGAACAAGGGTGTGCAGCCGCTGCTGGACGCCGTCGTGGATTATCTCCCGTCGCCTGTCGACAAAAGCGACGTCGAGGGCGTCGATGCCAAGGGCGAACCTGTGACCCGACCGTCTTCCGACGATGCGCCTTTCAGCGCGCTTGCGTTCAAGATCATGGCCGACCCCTTCGTCGGCAGTCTCACATTCTTCCGCGTGTATTCGGGCAGCATGGAGACGGGAACTTACGTCTACAACTCGGTGCGTCAGCGCAAGGAGCGCATCGGTCGTATCCTCAAGATGCACGCCAACAAGCGTGAGGAAATCAAGGACGCGGTTGCCGGAGATATCGCGGCCGCAGCCGGACTGAAGGATACCCGCACGGGCGATACTCTGTGTGACGAACGAGATCCCGTGATCCTGGAATCCATCGATTTCCCGGATCCGGTGATCGATATCGCGATCGAGCCGAAGACCAAGAGCGATCAGGAGAAGTTGGGGGTCGGGCTTGGCAAGCTGGCCGCCGAGGATCCGTCTTTCCGCGTGCGCTCCGATGAAGAGACCGGCCAGACAATTATCGCCGGAATGGGCGAGTTGCACCTCGAAATTATCGTCGACCGCCTCAAGCGCGAATTCAACGTCGAGGCAAACGTCGGCAAGCCGCAGGTGGCCTACCGCGAGACGATCGGTGTTCCTGTTTCGCAGGAGACTAAATTCTCCCGGCAGACCGGTGGACGAGGCCAGTTCGGCCATGTCGTCATCGACGTCGAGCCGCAGGAGCCAGGCGGCGGCATCGTTTTCGAAGACACCATCAAGGGCGGAAACATTCCGAAGGAATACATCCCGGCCGTGGAAAAGGGTGTCCGCGAAGCTCTGCAGACGGGTGTCATGGCTGGTTATCCCGTCGTCGACGTCAAGATCGTACTAAAGGACGGCTCGTATCATGAAGTCGATTCGTCCGAGATGGCGTTCAAGATTGCCGGTTCGATGGCGGTCAAGGATGCTTGTCGCAAGGCATCGCCGGTTCTTCTCGAGCCTATGATGTCCGTCGAAGTTGTCACGCCCGAAGAGTTCATGGGGGACGTGATCGGTAACCTCAGCAGTCGACGAGGGAAGGTCCAGGGCATGGAGCCTCGGGCCGGAGCTCAGGTCGTCAGCGCCGAGGTGCCACTCAAGGAAATGTTCGGTTACGCCACCGAGATGCGTTCCATGACGCAGGGGCGCGCGAACTACTCAATGCAGTTTTCACAATACGAGGCAGCGCCATCCTCGGTCTCGGAAGAGATTACGGCCAAGTCGGCAGGCGCATAAATCAAAAACTTAGGGTTGCGAGACTCCATATAGGGGCTCGCGGGTCGGACGGAATGTCCGGCTCAAACGGGGAGAGACTCAGATGTCCAAGGAAAAGTTCGAGCGCACCAAGCCGCATGTAAACGTCGGCACGATCGGACACATCGACCACGGTAAGACGACGCTCACGGCTGCGATCACGAAGACGCAGGCTGAGAAGAATCTTGGTGAGTACGCTGCGTTCGATAGCATCGACAAGGCTCCGGAAGAGCGGGCCCGCGGTATAACGATTTCTACCGCACACGTGGAGTACGAATCCGAGGCGCGTCACTATGCGCACGTCGATTGCCCGGGTCATGCCGACTACGTGAAGAATATGATCACGGGAGCAGCGCAAATGGACGGGGCCATCCTCGTCGTTGCCGCAACCGACGGTCCCATGCCGCAAACGCGCGAGCACATCCTGCTCGCCCGTCAGGTGGGCGTGCCCAAGATCGTTGTTTTCATGAACAAATGTGACGCAGTCGAAGACGAAGAGCTCCTCGAATTGGTTGAGCTTGAGGTCCGTGAGTTGCTGTCCAAGTACGATTTCCCGGGAGACGATGTTCCTGTCATTCCGGGGAGCGCACTCAAGGCCCTCGAGGGAGACACCAGTGACCTCGGCACGGGCGCGATCTCGAAGTTGATGGAGACGTTGGACACGTACTTCCCGGATCCGGTCCGAGCGATCGATGCTCCGTTCCTGATGCCGATTGAGGATGTCTTCTCGATCTCGGGTCGCGGCACAGTTGCCACGGGTCGTGTCGAAGCAGGTATCGTCAAGGTCGGTGAAGAGGTCGAGATCGTGGGCATCAAGCCGACGGAAAAGACCACTTGCACGGGCGTCGAGATGTTCCGCAAGCTCCTCGACGAAGGACAGGCCGGCGACAATATCGGTGCACTCCTCCGCGGCGTGAAGCGTGAAGATATCGAGCGCGGTCAGGTTCTGGCCAAGCCCGGTTCGATCACCCCTCATACGAAGTACGAGGCCGAGATTTACGCTCTGACCAAGGAAGAAGGCGGTCGTCATACGCCGGTCTTCAACGGCTATCGTCCTCAGTTCTACTTCCGCACGACGGATGTGACCGGTATTCTCAATCTCCCGGAAGGTACGGAGATGGTGATGCCTGGTGACAACATCAAGGTGACCGTCGAACTCATCACGCCGATCGCGATGGATGAGGGTCTGAAGTTCTCTATCCGCGAAGGTGGCCGAACCGTCGGCGCCGGAGTGGTCAGCAAGATTCTCGAGTAGTCGGTCTTACTATGAACGATAGAATCCGTATTCGGCTCAAGGCCTATGATTACCGTCTGCTCGACCAGTCGGTCCGCGAGATCGTGGATACCGTCCGGCGCACGGGCGGTCGTCTGGCCGGGCCGGTGCCGCTTCCGACTCGGATCGAAAGGTACACGGTTAACCGCTCTCCGCACGTCGACAAAAAGTCGAGAGAGCATTTCGAAATCCGAACGCATAAGCGGCTCTTGGACATCCTTGATCCTACCCAGCAAACGATCGATGCGTTGGGCAAACTCGATTTGTCGGCAGGTGTCGACGTCGAGATCCGGCTTCAGTAGGTCGGGCGGATTTCGCAGAAAGCGATAAATTTCATAATGAATTCTCGATATGCAGGGGGGTATGCCGATGGCATCGGCTGAAGCAGTAGCCGAAATGGGCCCGGCACCGGCTCGCAAGAGACTGGGGCTGATGGGTCGCAAGGTCGGTATGACCCAGCTGCTTACGCCTTCGGGCGAAGCGATTGCGGTCACAGTGATCGAAGCAGGTCCTTGTGTCGTCGTGCAGAAGAAGACTGCCGGTCGGGATGGCTATGATGCTGTCCAGCTAGGCTTTGAGTCTTCGAAGGCCAAGCGTGAAAGCAAGGCCCGCATCGGACACGCAGACGCAGCCGGCAAGGGAACCTTCCGCCACCTGCAGGAGTTTCAGGGTGCCGGCGATCTCGAGTTGGGAGCCACAGTTTCGGTCGGTGATGTCTTCGCTGATGGTGACTTGGTGAACGTAAGCGGAACCAGCAAGGGGCGTGGCTTCACGGGTGTGATGAAGCGTCATGGTTTCCACGGAGTTCGCGCCACTCACGGTTCGCACGAGTTCTTCCGACATGGTGGCTCGATCGGCAACGCTTCCTACCCTGGACGCGTGTTCCGAGGCAAGAAAATGCCGGGTCAGTATGGCAACGAGAAGATCACGACTCGCAATCTCAAGCTGATGCAGATTCGCGGAGAACAGAATGTCCTGCTGGTCAAGGGCTCGGTCCCGGGACCTAATGGCGGTCTGGTTGTGATTCGACCGGCAGCTCCGCTTGAGGTGTTGTCATGAGTGTTACAGCTCCCTTGCGGGCAATTGACGGCGGAGCGAAGGGTGAGATGGACCTCCCCGAGATCTTTGCCGAAGGCCCTCGCGATCACCTCGTGTACGAAGTCGTGAAAATGCAGCAGGCGCAGCGACGCGCCGGCACGCACGCGACAAAAACGCGCCATTTCGTGTCTGGTGGCGGAGCCAAGCCCTGGAAGCAGAAGGGTACGGGTCGCGCTCGCGCTGGCTCCAGCCGTTCTCCTCTCTGGGAAGGTGGCGCCGTGGTCTTTGGACCCCAGCCTCGGAATTATGGTTATTCTCTTCCGGCGAAGGCTCGGAAGGTTGCGATCAAGGCTGTTCTTTCCGACCGCCAACGCAACGGTGCACTCACAATTGTGGATGCGATCGAGCTACCGGAAGCCAAGACCAAGAGCGTTGTCGCCATGCTGTCCAAATTGGAACTCGAGGGTTCAACGCTGATCGTCAGTGGTTCCGGTGATCAGCCTAACGAAGCTCTCGAGCTCGCGGCCCGCAACATCCCCAGAGTCAAGGTTCTTCGACCCGAGGGTGTAAACGTCCTTGATGTTCTCGGCCACAAGAATTTGATTCTGACGCCCGACGCCGTTCAGGCGTTGGCGGAACGGTTGAACGCATGAAGCATTATTCGGAAATTATTCTGGCTCCGCTGATCACGGAGAAGGGAACCCTGGTTGGGGAGCAAGGTAACCAGTTTCTCTTCAAGGTCGCATCGGGAGCAAACAAGGTCGAGATCAAGCATGCAATCGAGGAATTTTTCGAGGTCAAAGTCGAGAAAGTCCGAACGAGTCGTCTGCTGGGTAAAACGCGGCGCGTCGGTCGCCACGTTGGCCGTAAACCTTCCTGGAAGAAGGCATACGTGACCCTCTCCGAGGGCCATAGCATTGACTTCTTTGAGGGTGCCTGAGGCTAATCATGCGTAAAGGCCGCCGTTATAATCCTACTTCGCCGGGACGTCGTTTTCAGACCTCTCGCGATCTTTCCGGACTCTCCAAGGAGAAGTCCCCACGTGCGCTGACCGGAAGGCTGAACGCCAAAACCGGCGGCCGCAACAGCAACGGGCGCATTACCACGCGACATCGCGGTGGTGGTCACAAGCGTCTCTATCGTGAGGTCGATTTCCGTCGGGACAAGGTTGGAATCCCCTCCCGCGTCGCCTCGATCGACTACGATCCGAACCGCAGCGCCAATCTCGCTCTGTTGAAGTATGCCGACGGTGCCCAGGCTTATATTCTGGCTCCGGTGGGCTTGTCGGTCGGTGATACGGTTTTGGCCGGTCCCGAAGCCGATATCCAGCCGGGCAACTGCCTGCAGCTTTCCGATATCCCTCTCGGTACGATTATTCACAATATCGAGCTGAAGGTGGGCAAGGGTGGCCAGTTGGTTCGCAGTGCTGGTGGCTCCGCTCAGTTGATGGCCAAGGAAGGCCGCTATGCTCAAGTCAAGCTGCCCTCGGGTGAGCAACGGAGGGTCCTGATCGACTGTCGCGCGACGGTAGGTCAGGTCGGGAACACCGAGCACGAAAATACCAAGATCGGTAAGGCCGGACGCAATCGCTGGCTGGGCCGGCGCTCAAAGGTTCGCGGCACCGCCATGAACCCGGTCGATCACCCCCATGGTGGTGGCGAAGGCCGATCCAAGGGTGGCAACCATCCGACATCCCCGTGGGGCATGCCCACCAAGGGTTACAAAACTCGACGCAATAAGCGCACGACGCAATTTATCGTACAGCGTCGCAAGAAAAAGTAGGCCGGAGGACGTTTAGAGATGCCACGCTCGGTCAAAAAAGGCCCATTCATTGACGACCATCTTCAAAAGAAGGTTGACGGTATGAATGCGAGCGGCGACAAAAAGGTCATTCCGACCTGGTCACGCCGTTCGACGATTACCCCCGATATGCTGGGACATACGATTGCCGTTCACAATGGCCGGAAGTTTATTCCGACCTTCATCACCGAGAATATGGTCGGTCACAAGCTTGGCGAATTTGCGCCGACGCGGACCTTCCACGGACACGCGGGCGATCGGAAATCCGACGCCAAGACGCGTCGCTAGCGGGTAGAGATCATGGAAACGCGCGCAAGCACTCGGTTCGTACGAATTTCACCGCAGAAGGCACGTTTGATTGTGGACATGATCCGCGGTCGGAAGGTCGAAGAGGCCCTCTCGGTTCTGGAATTTACGCCCAAAAAGGCCGCACGGATCGTGGCCAAAACTTTGCGTTCCGCTGTTGCGAACGCCGAAGACACCAAAAACGTGGATGTCGATGAGCTCATAGTTACCCGCTGCTGGGTGGACGAGGGGCCGACATTGAAGCGCATGCTTCCCCGGGCGCAAGGCCGGGCAACCAAGATCAACAAGAGAAGCAGCCATATTACCGTCATCGTCGACGAGAAACAGACGGGGCAGAGTTAAGACTATGGGACAGAAAACGCATCCCAAGGGCTTCCGAGTCGGTGTGATTGAGAACTGGGACTCTCGTTGGTTCGCCAAGCGAGATTTCGGAGAGCTCCTTCACGAAGACATTCGAGTTCGTCGCTTCATCAAAAAGCGCCTTTATCACGCCGGGATCTCTCGCGTGGAGATCGAGCGTGCCGCTGGCAAGGCCAAGGTGAATATTCACACCGCCAGGCCGGGGCTGGTGATCGGCAAGAAGGGCGCCGAGATCGAGAAGCTGAAGGCCGAATTGAACAAGTTGATGGGGCGCGAAGCTTTCATCAACATCATCGAGGTCCGCCGTCCGGACGTGGATGCTCAATTGGTGGCCGAAAACGTCGCTTTGCAACTCGAGCGGCGGGTCGCATTCCGTCGAGCGATGAAAGAGGCCGTTGCCCGCGCCATGCGTATGGGCGCCCAAGGCGTTCGTATTCAGGCTTCCGGTCGACTCGGTGGTCACGAGATTGCACGGCGAGAGTGGTATCGTGAGGGCCGGGTGCCTCTCCATACTCTCCGAGCGGATATTAGTTACGGGCAGGCTGAGGCGAAGACCACAGCCGGAATTATCGGAATCAAATGCTGGGTCATGCGCGGCGACGTCCTTTCCAAGGACGAAGAGCAGCGCCAGGCCAGCGGCGCATAGGAAGAGATCATGCTTTCGCCCAAGAAGGTAAAATACAGAAAGATCCAGAAGGGTCGACGCAGCGGGACTGCCTGGCGCGGTTCCTCGTTGGCTTTCGGTGATTACGGTCTTCAGGCTGTCGGTCGGGGTTGGATTACCGCACGGCAGATCGAGGCGGCTCGTATCGCTGTCACGCGTCATATCAAGCGTGGCGGGCGCGTCTGGATTCGAGTTTTCCCGGACAAACCCATGACCAAGAAGCCCGCTGAAACTCGAATGGGCAAGGGTAAGGGCGCTCCTGATTTCTGGGTCGCCATCATCAAGCCGGGACGAATCCTCTTCGAGATGGAAGGCGTCGACGCCAAAACGGCAAAGGAAGCCTTCCGTCTGGCAGCCAACAAGCTGCCGATTGAAACCCGATTCTCCGAGCGAGGACAGCATGCGGCCTAAAGAAATTCGTGAGCTCGGTGATCCCGAACTCGATCAAAAAGAGAAAGATTTGCGAGAAGAGACCTTCCGTCTTCGTCTCCGGATGGCCGCCGGCCAGACCGAGAACAAGATGGCCGGTCGAGTAGCGCGGCGGGATCTTGCCCGCGTGCTCACGATCAAGGCGGAGCGCAAGGCTTCGAGCGAAGGCTGACGGCGGTACTAACTATGGATCAACATCGAAAACATCGCTCCGGCGTGGTCGTTTCGGACAAGATGGATAAAACCGTCGTCGTTCGCGTCGAACGCCTCGTGAAGCATCCGAAGTACCGGAAGTACGTTCGCGCGAGAAAGAACTTCAAGGCGCACGATGAACAGAACCGCTGTAACGTCGGCGACGTCGTGGAAATTGTCGAGACTCGGCCGATTTCCAAGGACAAACGCTGGGCGGTGCAGTCCATCCAGCGCAAGGCCGCCGAGTAGCTCAAGGATCGGATGAACTAAAATGGTCCAGACAGAAAGCGTATTGCAGATCGCCGACAACTCCGGCGCCAAACGACTCCTATGCATCAAGGTGCTGGGCGGCAGTCGCCGTCGCTACGCCTCGATCGGGGACGTGATCGTTGGCTCGGTGAAAGAAGCGCAGCCCAATTCCAAGGTGAAAAAAGGCGACGTGGTCAAGGCTGTGGTTGTTCGCACCGCGAAGGAAGTAGGTCGCCCGGATGGGTCCTATATCCGTTTCGACAACAACTCAGCCGTTTTGATCGACAACAATCGCGAGCCGGTCGGCACGCGTATTTTTGGACCGGTCGCTCGGGAATTGCGAGGGAAGAAGTTCATGAAGATCGTCTCTCTCGCTCCGGAAGTGATCTAGGGGGAGATGAGTACGATGTCCAAATTGAAAGCCTGGGCGCAGCGCCCGGAGCGGACACCGACCCGCATTCGCAAGGGTGATAATGTTCTGGTCATCGCCGGCAAGGACCGCGGCAAGACGGGCAAGGTGATCGAGATTCTTGCGGCTAAAAATCGCGCCAAGGTCGAGCGCCTGAACATGGTGAAGCGTCATTCCAAGGGTCAGGGCCAGCAGGCTGGCGGGATTATCGAGAAAGAGGCTTCGATTCATCTCTCGAATCTCATGATCGTATGTCCCAAATCAAACGAGCCGACGCGTATCGGGATGAAAATCCTGGAAGACGGCACCAAGGTCCGGGTCAGCCGGAGAAGCAAAGAGTTGATCGATGGGTGAAGCAACAGCAGCTCCGGTGGCACGGCTCCGGAAAGTTTATCATGAGAGCATGCAGGTGCAGCTCCAGAAGGATTTGGAGTTGGGGAACATCAACGAAGTTCCCCGCCTCGACAAGATCGTTCTCAATATGGGGCTGGGCGACGCGATCCAGAATGCCAAAATCCTCGATACAGCAGTCGTCGAGTTGGCAACGATCACGGGTCAGAAGCCGGTTGTGACTCGTGCCAAGAAAGCAATCGCGAACTTCAAGCTCCGCGAAGGTATGCCGATCGGCGCGATGGTTACATTGCGCGGCAATCGGATGTTCGAGTTTATCGATCGGTTGATCAGCTCGGCTCTTCCTCGAGTCAGAGATTTCAAGGGTGTCAGCGACAAGGGGTTCGACGGTCGCGGCAATTTTTCGATGGGGCTGAACGATCAAACGATCTTCCCCGAGATTGATATCGACAAAGTCGACAAAGTGAAGGGGATGACGATCACCGTCGTCACCACAGCGAGAACGGATAGCGAGGGCCTCGCCCTTCTTCGTGCGCTGGGTATGCCCTTCCGAAAGAATTAGAGGCGGAAAAGCGCGATGGCCAAGACCTCGATGCGAATCAAAGCGGCTCGAACTCCAAAGTTCGCGGTACGCAGTTATAATCGCTGCCTGTCCTGCGGGAGACCCCGCGGTGTTTACAGGAAATTCAAACTTTGCAGGATCTGCCTGCGCCAATTGGCGCTGCGCGGCGAGATTCCGGGCATGACCAAGGCGAGCTGGTAGCTCGGTAGTTGGAGGGTTTCGATGCTTACAGATCCGATAGCAGATTTACTGACACGCATTCGTAATGCATGTCAGGCTCGTAAGGAAAGAGTGGATATCCCTTACTCCCGCATCAAGGAGAATTTGTCCAAAGTGCTGGTGCGAGAAGGGTATCTCAAGGACGTGACGACCGTTGGCGAGGGCGTGCAGCGCCAGATTCGTCTGGGCTTGGTTTACGGTGCCGATCGCAAGCCGGTAATCACGGGACTCGAAAGGCGCAGCAAGCCAAGTCTGCGGGTATACGTTGGCGCAGCAGATGCACCGCGCGTACGCGGCGGCCTGGGTGTCAGTATTTTGTCAACGCCTCAGGGCTTGATCACCGACCGGGAAGCGCGTGCGCGCAAGGTCGGTGGCGAGGTGCTTTGCGCCGTCTGGTAGACGGACGCAAGCATCATCGGACCTGAGGGTCAGGAAGGAAGATCATGTCTAGGGTGGGTAGACTTCCCATAAGCGTACCAGACGGAGTGACTGTTTCGATCGGAGACGGTTCTGTCGGTGTAAAAGGCTCCCGAGGGGAGTCCGCAATCGCAATTCCGGAACAGCTGACCGTGGAGCAGGCGGACGGCAAGGTTGTTGTAAAGCGTCAGGGCGACAGCCGTCAGGAACGCTCGTTACACGGCTTGCTGCGAGTTCTCATCGCGAATGCCGTGACCGGTGTCAGTCAGGGATTTACCCGGGTTCTGGAGATCAACGGAGTTGGTTTCCGCGCCGAACTGAAGGGGGATACCATCCTCTTCAATCTCGGTTTCTCGCACCCGATCCTGTTCCAGTTGCCCGATGGCGTAAAGGCGAAGATCGACAAGCAGACGTTGATCACGCTCGATGGACCTGATCGTCAGGTTCTGGGCCAGACCGCGGCGCAAATTCGTGAACTTCGTCCGCCGGAGCCCTACAAGGGCAAGGGTATCAAGTACGCAGAAGAACGCGTGCGTCGCAAAGCCGGTAAGGCCGGCGCAGCAGCCTAACGGAGAATTTTGATGTTAAAGGGAATCAGTAGACCCCGTCGTCTTCTCCGGAAGGCGCGTGTTCGCAAGAAAGTACAGGGGACGGAGGCCAGACCCAGGCTCACCGTCTTCCGTAGTTCCAATCATATCTATGCGCAGGTGATCTCGGACGATCCCATGAGTCGCACCTTGGCGGCAGCTTCCACGCTCTCGCCAGAGCTGAAAGACAAGCTTTCTTTCGCCGGAAACCGGGATGCGGCTCGTGAAGTCGGATCTCTGGTTGCCAAGAAAGCTCTCGATGCGGGAATCAAGAAGGTCGTTTTCGACCGAAACGGATTCCTCTACCATGGACGCGTTCGTATGCTGGCGGAAGCCGCACGCGAAGCTGGCCTCGAATTTTGAGCCGCGCGGGAACTCAGGAGTAGACCAAAGTGCAGGTTGGCGTTAGCGATCGTATCGACCCCGAGGGGCTCGATCTCAAAGAAAAAGTTGTTCACATTAACCGCGTGGCCAAGGTCGTGAAGGGTGGCCGTCGATTCCGTTTCGGCGCCCTCGTTGTGGTCGGTGACGGAGCCGGGCATGTCGGCTTTGGTGTGGGCAAGGCAAAGGAAGTTCCTGAAGCGATTCGCAAGGGGATTGACCGGGCCAAGAAATCTCTCATCAAAGTTCCTCTGCGTGAAGGCACGATTCCTTTCGGAATCGTCGGCCGTTACGGCGCGGGGAAGGTGATGATGCGTCCCGCGGGACCAGGTACCGGCGTCATCGCTGGCGGCGGCGTCCGTGCGGTTGTGGAAGCAGCCGGCGTTCAGGATGTTCTGACCAAATGTATCGGGTCGAACAATCCGCACAATATGGTTCGCGCGACCGTCGAGGCTTTCGTGAACCTGCGGTCTCCCGAGGAAGTGGCTGAGGCTCGTGGCAAGCAGCTCGCTGAGCTCGATATCGCCTGATTCGGAACTACGGGAAGGACTGAAAAACCATGGCGGCAAAAGGAAAAGTTCGGCGTCTGCGAATCGAGGATCTCGTCCGACGAATGAACCAGGACGACGAGTCTGCCGATCGGAGCTGGAAGGTCACTCTGAGCGGTAGCGAGATTGGCGGGACGCAGAGCCAGAGAGCAACTTTGCGTGGGCTCGGGCTGCGCAAGCGCGGCTCGTCCGCAGTTGTCAAAGATTCGCAGCCAGCTCGTGGCCGCATTCGCACGGTGGCCCATTTGGTCGCGGTGGAGGAAGTCTGAAATGGATCTCTCAAATTTAAGACCCTCCGCGGGTTCCTCCAAGAATCGCAAACGCGTTGGTCGTGGCCAGGGCTCCGGCTTGGGCAAGACGGCTGGCCGTGGTCACAAGGGCAGCAAATCTCGCGCGGGTGGCAGCACGAAAGTGGGCTACGAAGGCGGACAGATGCCGCTGCATCGTCGCTTGCCCAAGCGTGGTTTCTACAACCCCTTTCGCACCGAATACGAAGTCGTGAACCTCTCCGGCCTTACCGCTTTCGAGGCGGGCAGTGTCGTGGATCCGGCAGCCCTGCGTGCCGCAGGACTGGTCCGGAATACGAATATGCCGGTGAAGATTCTGGCCAAGGGATCAATTGATCGCAAGCTCACCGTGAAGGCTCAAGGCTTCAGCGGCGCAGCCCGGAAAGCGATCGAGGCTCAGGGTGGCGAGGTCGAGGTTCTAGCGTGACTACCGGGTTCTCCAATGCGCTGCGTGTTGAGGAGCTGAAGAAACGCCTTCTCTTCACAGCGGGGATGATGGCTGTCTACCGCATCGGTGTGGCCATCCCGACGCCGGGAATTGACGGTGCGGCGATGCAGTCGTTTTTTCAAGCGGCTGCCAATGATGTCTTCGGATTGGTGAACCTGTTTTCGGGTGGTGCTCTGGAGAGATTCTCCATTTTTGCGCTGGGAATCATGCCCTACATCAGCGCCTCCATCATTATCCAATTGCTTACCGTAGTCGTGCCGACTCTTGAGAATCTCAAGAAAGAGGGCGAGGCCGGGCGCCGCAAGATCACGCAATATACGCGTTATGGCACGGTCGTTCTGGCGCTGATCCAATCGATGTTTATCAGTGTCGGTCTGGAGCAGATCCAGACACCTGGTGGTGGAGGGGTTGTTTTCGAACCCGGTTGGTCCTTCCGCCTCATGAGCATGGTCACTTTGACCGCGGGCACAGCCTTTATCATGTGGCTTGGCGAGCAGGTGACCGAGCGCGGTATCGGAAACGGGATCTCGCTTGTGATCTTCGCCGGCATCGTATCCTCCTTGCCGTCCGCTGCGACTTCCACCTTCCAATTCATGAATGAGGGCGAGCTCAGCCTGTTCACGGTAATCGGCCTGCTTCTTTTCATGATTCTGACCGTTGGCGCCATCATTTATATGGAACGAGGCCAGCGACGGATTCCCGTTCAATACGCCAAGCGCGTCGTGGGTCGACGTCAGTATGGCGGCCAATCCTCTCATTTGCCTCTGAAGATCAACACAGCAGGCGTGATTCCCCCGATTTTTGCCTCATCATTGCTGATTTTCCCGGGGACCATCGCGAGCTTTGTGGAGCACCCGATTGCCGGTCAGGTCGCTGATGCGCTGCAACCCGGAAGCTGGATCTACAATATCGTTTACGTCGGATTGATCGTTTTTTTCTGCTACTTCTACACAGCGGTGACCTTCGACCCTGTCGAGGTGGCGGACAATATGAAGAAGGTCGGCGGCTACATTCCCGGCATTCGTCCAGGGTCCAAGACGGCCGAGTTCATCGATCGGATTCTCACACGAATCACGCTGGGCGGTGCTATCTACATATCCGCTGTCTGTGTCTTGCCGACGGTGCTGATTCAGCAGTTCAATGTACCATTCTTCTTTGGAGGAACCGCCCTGCTCATTGTCGTTGGCGTGGCGCTGGACACGGTTGGGCAGATGGAAACCCATCTATTGACGCGCAACTATGATGGCTTCATGAAGGGCGGACGTATCCGCGGGCGGCGCGGCTAGGTCGGATCCCAGGTGGCTGAGCACGGATTGCAATTGGTACTGCTGGGTCCTCCGGGAGCCGGCAAAGGTACCCAGGCTGATCTTCTGATTCAGAAGATCGTCATTCCTCATATTTCGACGGGGGATATTCTGCGATCCGAGGCTTCCAAAGGTTCCGAGCTGGGCCTCGAGGCACGTAGCCTGATGGACCACGGCAAACTGGTTCCCGATGAGTTGATGTTGGGCATCGTGCAAGCCCGGATCGAGCAACCTGATTGTGCAGACGGTTTCCTGCTGGATGGCTTTCCAAGATCCAAACCGCAGGCCGAGGGCCTCGAGTCGATCCTGCGAGGATCGGCGATGAAATTCCTTGCCGCCTGTCTCGATGTTCCCGGTGACGAAGTTGTGGGGCGTCTTTCCGGTCGCCGTACCTGCCGCGAATGTGGCGCGATGTTCCACGTCGACTTCAGCCCTCCCAAGATCGCCGGTATCTGTGATCGCTGTTCCGGAGAGCTCTACCAGCGCGACGATGATCATGAAGAAGTGATCCAGGCGCGGCTGGAAATCTACCGCAAGGAAACTGAGCCACTTCTCGAATTTTACGAAAGCCGCGCGCAGTTGGTGAAGGTCGACGGTACAGGTTCTGCCCCTGAGGTCGCCGCCAGGCTGTTTCCTGCCTTGAGTGAACGATTATGATCGTCCTTCGCCGTCAGGAAGAGGTTGAAGTGATTCGTTCGGCCTGTCGGACCGTGGGCGAAATTCTTCAACGTTTACGGGAAGAAGTTCGTCCCGGTATTTCTACAGGAGAGCTCGACCGGCTGGCTGAGGCCTGGACAAAAAAGGCAGGTGCAGAACCGGCCTTCAAAGGTTACACCGTAGGCGGGAAGACGTATCCCTCAACGCTTTGCGTATCCATTAACGAGGAAGTTGTTCACGGTATGCCCAGTGACCAGCGGATTCTGCAGGATGGGGATATTGTCGGACTGGATTTTGGCGTCATTCGTGGGGGTTATTACGGGGATGGCGCAATCACGATCCCGGTCGGGAAGGTGACGAGCGAGGCGGATGATTTGATCCGTATCACTTCTGAATCTCTGGATCGGGGCATTGAAAAACTCTGTATTGGAAACCGTATTCGCGATATTTCCGCAGCGATTCAGAAGCACGCGGAAGCCGGCGGTTACGGTGTAGTGAAGGATTTTGTGGGACACGGCATCGGCCAACGGCTGCATGAAGATCCCCAAGTACCGAATTACGTAAGCAGGGGTCAGAACCCGCGAATCAAGGAAGGCATGGTGCTCGCAATCGAGCCAATGGTCTGCCTGGGGACGTGGGAAGTGGATGTGCTCGAGGATGGATGGACCGCAGTGACGCGGGACCGGAACATCGCCGCGCACTTTGAACATTCCGTAGCAGTGACGGCCAATGGGCCTGAAGTGTTGACGATAGCTGCATAAGAGGCTGATTTGCCCAGAGGCGAAGCGATTGAGGTTAACGGGACCGTGCAGGAGGCGCTGCCAAATGCCATGTTCCGTGTAACGCTCGAAAACGATCATAAGATTATTGCCCATATTTCGGGCAAAATGCGTAAACATTACATCAAGATTCTTCCTGGTGACAAAGTTACGGTGGAGCTTTCCCCCTATGACTTGAGCCGAGGTCGAATTACGTATCGAGCGAAATGAGGATGAAGTTTTGAAGGTTCGAGCATCAGTCAAGAAGATCTGTCCCAAATGCAAGGTCATTCGGAGGCAGGGAATCGTTCGGGTGATTTGCGAGAACCCGCGTCACAAGCAGCGTCAGGGTTAGGGAGCGATTAGGCATGGCACGTATTGCAGGAGTGGATCTTCCGCATAACAAGAGAGCAGAAATTGCTCTCACTTATATCTACGGGGTTGGTCGGACGAGCGCGCAGCAGATCTGCGACGAGGCCGGCGTGGATCGTAGCAAGAATTCGGACGCTTTGAGCGAAGAAGACCTCCAGAGTATCCGCAGCGTCATTGACGAGACCTACAAGGTCGAAGGCGACCTTCGTCGTGAAGTGACACTGAACATTAAAAGGTACGTTGAACTCGGTTGCTACCGTGGTTTGCGGCATCGACGCGGGCTGCCCGCGCGCGGCCAGCGCACCTCGACCAATGCAAGAACCCGCAAGGGACCGCGCCGTGCGATTGCCGGCAAGAAGCAGGCGCCCTCGAAGGGCTGAGCCAATCCATCTGATTTGAGCGAAAGGGCCGTTCCGGCCCGACGCCTTTACGAAAAAAAGCAGGGAGAAAGACCGAATGTCGAATCCGGAAGATACTCCGGAAGCAGTCACCGAAGAAGCACCCGCCCCGGCGGCCGCTTCGGAAGAGACCGCTGCTGCATCTCCAGCCACGGCTGCCCCCAAGCGCAAAAAGGGCAAGCGGATCGTGGCCGAAGGAGTGGTGCATATCCACTCCACTTTCAACAATACGATCGTCACCATCACCGATACGCAAGGTGGAGCGATCTCGTGGGCAAGTGCAGGTTCCGTGGGCTTCAAGGGCTCACGAAAGGGCACTCCCTTCGCAGCCCAGTTAGCTGCGGAGAATGCGGCCAAGAAAGCTTCGGATCAGGGTATGCGATCCGTCCAGGTCCTGGTGAACGGACCCGGTGGTGGTCGAGAGCCTGCTTTGCGTTCCTTGCAGGGCGCCGGGTTTGCCATCACGGCAATCCGCGATGTCACGCCTATTCCGCATAATGGTTGTCGCCCCCCCAAACGCAGACGCGTCTGAAGCGGTGAGACCGACCCAAGGGCAGAGTCAGAGTGCTATCGGAGCGCTCACCGACGACTCTGTCGATCAAGCAAACCTTCGTCGTTGAACTCAATTCGAATTAGCCGGGAGACCGGGACGAAAACGAAATCGGGAGAATCCAGTTGAACTCTTATTCACTGAATTGGCGAGAGCTGACCAAACCTCAGCGACTCGAAGCTGACGCGAAGACCATGAAAGACAACTACGCCAAGATCGAGTGCGAGCCGCTCGAGCGAGGCTTTGGTACGACTCTCGGGAATTCGCTCCGTCGGATTTTGCTGTCCTCACTTCGAGGAGCGGCGATCACATCGGTTCGCTTCGAAAATACCCTCCACGAATTCTCCACAATCGATGGAGTGGTCGAGGACGTCACCGATGTCATCCTGAACCTCAAGGAAGCTCGTTTCCGTCTTCATGATGGTGCCGAACATACCTCGGCGCGCATCAATGTGTCGGGGGAGAAGGCAGTCACCGCAGGCGATATCGAGTGCGGCCCTGAGTTGGAGATCCTCAACCCGGGCCATGTGATTGCCAACCTGGGCAAGGGTGCACAGCTCACGGTCGATCTCACCATCGAAGCGGGTCGAGGTTATGTGCCGGCTGACCGAAACAAGGACGATAGCGCTCCGGTGGGAACCATTGCCATCGACTCGATCTTCTCCCCGATCCGCAAGGTCAATGTGAATGTGACCAACGCTCGAGTGGGTCAGCGCACCGATTACGACAAGCTCGCCATGGAAATCTGGACGGATGGGAGCGTCAGCCCCCTGGACGCCATCGCCTACTCGGCACGCATCCTTCAGGACCAGCTCAATATCTTCATCAACTTCGAAGAGCCGGTCGAAGCGCCGGTGGCCGTGCCGGAAGAAGTCGGCTCGGATCTGAACGAGAACCTCTTCAAGACCGTCGACGAGTTGGAGCTTTCGGTCCGATCGGCCAATTGTCTCCAGAATGCCGACGTTCGTTATATCGGGGAATTGGTGCAGCGAACCGAAGCCGAGATGCTCAAGACCAAGAACTTCGGTCGTAAATCTCTCAACGAGATCCGCGAGCTTTTGACCGATATGGGATTGTCACTCGGGATGCGGTTGGACAACTTCCCGTCTCGGACGGAACTGGAACAGCGACGAATGGCCCTCGAGGGGCAGTCCTGAGATCCTTCTCGGGAAAACGAAAGCGATAGATACGGACGAACCATGCGACACATGAAAGCTGGCAAGAGACTGGGTCGATCATCGGCCCACCGCTCTGCACTCTACCGAAATCTGGTGGCCGAACTCATCAAACGGGATCGGATCGAAACCACGGACGCCAAGGCGAAAGAGCTTCGTCGGATCGCCGATCGCATGGTGACGCTGGGCAAGCAGGGTACATTGGCCGCGCGCCGTCGGGCCGTGGCTTTTGTAGGTAACCGCGATGCCGTGAGCCGCCTTTTTGACGAAGTCGCGCCGCGATTTGCCGACCGACCGGGTGGTTATACCCGTGTCACGAAGTTGGGCGTACGCCGCGGGGACGCTGCGGCGATGTCGGTGATTGAGTTCACCGGTTCGGGTGAAGACCTTCCCGCCAAGAAGAAACCGCGACGCAAGCCGGCTGCTGAAAGCTGAGCCTTTTATTGGACCACCAGGCTCTTCTTCGTTTGTGGAGAAGCAGAGGTTTGACCCGCACAAACTAAGTCGGTAGCTCCTCTTCGTGGTACCGGAACGTCGGAGGAGTCGAAGGTGAAGAGCCGCATCGAGGGTTTACTCTCCGAGGCGCTGATTCGTGCCTCGGAAGCCGGACAGCTGGTAAGCCGAGAGGCACCGGCAGCGACTCTGGAGAGTCCGAAGGACAGAGATCATGGCGATCTCGCGAGTAATATCGCGATGATTCTCGCCAAGCCTGAGAAAAAGGCGCCCCGTGCCATCGCGGAGATCTTGATCGAGAACGTCGAGGACCCAGCGGGCTGGGTGGAATCCATCGAGATTGCCGGCCCCGGATTCCTCAATTTCCGACTGAAGCCGGAGCTTTTTCGCACCCTCATGGTCGATCTGGCTTCCGATTCTGCTCTGGGCATCTCCAAATTCGGCGAGAGGCGTCGGGTTCAGGTGGAATTTGTCAGCGCGAATCCGACAGGTCCCCTGACCGTTGGGCACGGCCGGAATGCCGTTCTGGGTGATTCGATCGCGCGAGTTCTCGAGGCGACCGGCCATGACGTCCATCGCGAGTACTATTTCAACAATGCCGGCCGTCAGATGAAGGTTCTTGGCGATTCGGTGCGCGGCCGGTATCTGGAGTTGGTCGACGAACCCGCGGATTTTCCCGAAGACGGCTATCAGGGCGATTATATCCGCGAGGTTGCCGCGGGGCTCCGGGATGCGCATGGCCGGGACCTTGTGGGGCATGAGGGAACCGCCTTTCGGGATGCTGCCGAGGAGGCGATTTTTCGCGAGATTCGAGAAACGCAGGAACGCCTCGGGATCCGGTTCGACGAGTTCTTCAACGAGGACACGCTCTACGCGAGCGGGTCGATCGATCGGGTTCTGGCCGAGTTGGAAAAACGGGGATTGGTCGATCGCCGCGAAGGTGCTGTGTGGCTGCTCGGCGAGAAGGTTGGCCTCCCCAAGGACCGTGTTCTGGTGAAAAGTTCAGGTGAGCCGGCCTATCGCCTCCCGGATATCGCCTACCACGAAAACAAGCTGGGCCGCGGCTTTGATGAGATTGTCGACGTGCTGGGTGCCGACCATATTGCCGAAAATCAGGAGGTGAAGGCTGGTTTGGCGGGGCTGGGTCTGCCGGCCGAGCGCATCCGCGCGGTGATCTATCAATTTGTCACCCTCACCAGGCACGGGGAGCAGGTGAAGATGTCCACGCGCCGAGCCGAGTATGTCACGCTCGACGATCTCATCGACGAGGTTGGCACGGACGCCGTTCGCTTCTTTTTCCTCAGTCGGAAATCGGACACGCATCTGGAATTTGATCTGGAATTGGCAAAGAAGCGTTCGACCGATAATCCGGTCTATTACGTGCAATATGCCCACGCCCGCATCGCCAACCTTTTTGCGCAGGCGGGCGAGAAAGGGGTGAGCCTGCCCGAGGGGAATCCGACGCTGGCTGATCTGGCTCCCCTCGTTTTGCGCGAGGAGCAGGAGCTGATCACAGCGGCGGCGGCCTATGCAGAAGTTGTCGAGATAGCCGCCCGGGAACTCGAGCCCCACCGGCTGGTTTTCTATCTGCAGGATTTTGCGGCACTCTTGCATCGTTTCTACAACCAGCACCGAGTGCTCGGGGATGCCGAAGAGCCGCGTAGGCGCGCGCGCCTCTTCCTTTTGCGCCTCGTGCAGCGAGTTGTGGCCGACGGATTGTCGGTTCTGGGCGTCTCGGCACCAGATAGGATGTGAAAAATGGCAGGCAGTGGGCGGCGGTTCGAGTTCGGATGGTTGGAGGTTCTGGGACTGATCCTGGCTTTTGCCGGCGGATCGGCGGTTGTCTTTTTTCTTGGCATTTTTGTCGGAAAGGGATTGCAGGAGAGTCGTGTCCGCAGCGAGGAGCACGTCGTTCGTTTGCCCATCGATGGACCGGCGCAGGCCAGGACTCGGCCTGCGACCAAGCCAACTTCGGTTGCCGTAGCGGAGCAGGCGCAGCGCTCTCCTGAGCCAAGGCCGACATCGCCATTCCGCCTTGCCGTCAAACCGGCACCGACGGCGACGCGCGCACCTCGAGTTGCCCCCACGAGAGTACCCCCGCGCGTTGCCCCGACAATGGCACCGGCTCCCGTCCAGACGCGCACCCCGGTGCGACCAGCCCCCACACCGAAGCCGACGGTGAATATGGTGGACGCGGGCACCTGGGCTGTGCAGGTGAATGCGACGAAGGATCCTGCGACAGCGGATCGTTTGATCCGACAGCTGGAAGGCAAGGGCTACCCGGCCTATCTCTTCAAGGTCCGTTTGCGCGGGGAGACCTGGTATCGAGTGCGAGTGGGGCGGTTTGCGACGATGGAGCAAGCGACCTCGATGGTGGTCCGACTCAAGAACAAGGAGCGGTATCCGCGCGCGTTTCTGGTGGAGGAGTAGCGATCATGAGGAGCTATCCTACTCAGCCTCAGTTTGAGCGCTTGGCCTCCGGGGTGACGCACGTTCCGGTCTGGACCGAGGTGCTTGCCGATCGTGATACGCCAGTGACGGCTTTCCAGAAAATCCACCGCGGCGGCGAAGGCTTTCTTCTCGAGAGTAATGAGGGCGGCGAGCAGTGGGGCCGCTACAGTTTTTTGGCGACCGAGCCGGCTGCGATCATCCGAGCCACGGGCCGCGAGATGACGGTCTCCTGGGCTGACGGTCGCTCCGAGAGCTTCAACGACGTCGATCCGTTGCTGGAGCTGCGCCAGATCCTTGCGCAATTCGTCATGGCCGAAGTTCCTGAATTGCCGCGCTTGCGGGGCGGTCTGGTCGGTTGGATTGGTTATGATGCCGTGCGGCTCATCGAAGATCTGCCCGAGCCACCACCTGCGGCAATGGTCTTGCCCGACCTGGCCTTGCTGCTGGTCGATACTTTGGTGATCTTTGATAATCGGGAGCAGAAGATTCTGCTGCTCACCCACGCGGATGTGCGCGCTGGTGGCGACCTTGAAGAGGCGCGAGCTCAGGCGGTTGCCAAACTTGAAGAGCTGACCCTCCGACTGGAGGCTCCCGCGCCGGTCTTGCAGGGGCGGATCGGAATGACCTCGCCGGGTGAGGTCGAGTCGAATATGACCGAGGAGGGCTACAAGGATCTCGTCGGCCGCGCGAAAGAATATATCGTTTCCGGCGACATCATTCAGGTTGTTCTCGCCCAGCGTTTCAGTCGGTCGACTCATGCCGCCCCGTTCGATGTTTATCGCTGCTTGCGGTCCATCAATCCTTCGCCCTACCTGACCTACCTCGAGTTGGATGGATTTGCGGTCGTCAGTGGCTCTCCGGAGGTTCTGGTGCGCCTCGAGCAAGGGGTGATGACGGTTCGCCCCATTGCCGGAACCAGGCCCCGCGCGGCGGACCCTCTGGAAGACGGTCGTCTGGCGGAAGGCCTTCTCGCGGATCCCAAGGAGCGAGCGGAGCACGTGATGCTGCTCGACCTGGGGCGGAACGATGTTGGCCGGGTTGCCGAGCCAGGGTCGGTGAAGGTCACTGAGGAATTCAAGATCGAGCGCTACTCGCATGTGATGCATATCGTTTCGAATGTGGAAGGGCAGGTAGCCGCCGAGTTCGATGCGATCGATGCGCTGCGTGCTGCGTTTCCGGCAGGCACCCTGTCCGGAGCGCCCAAGGTCCGTGCGATGGAGATTATCGACGAACTCGAGCCAGTCAGTCGAGGACTCTACGGCGGCGCACTCGGATATCTGGGTTTCGATGGAGCCATGGATACGGCAATCACGATCCGCACGGCTCTGATGCAGGACGGAAAAGCCTGGGTGCAAGCGGGGGCGGGTATCGTCTACGACTCGGATCCGCAGTCTGAATATGAGGAGTGCGTCCGGAAGTCCCGCAGCGTATTTGCGGCCATCGAGATGGCGGAAGCTCTCGGGTGATTCAGCAATGATTCTCATGATCGACAACTATGATTCCTTCACGTGGAATCTCGTGCAGTACCTTTTTGAGTTGGGTGCCGAGGTCGAAGTGGTCCGGAATGATCAGCTGAAGCTTGCCGATGTGCAGCAGCGAAACCCGGCCGCGATCGTACTGTCTCCGGGGCCCAAAACGCCCGAAGCTGCAGGCGTCTCGGTTCCGATTGTCCGGGAATTCGGAGGAAGAACGCCGATTTTGGGTGTTTGCCTCGGTCATCAATCGATCGGGGCTGCCCTGGGCGGAAAAATTGTCCGCGCCCCTCGGATCATGCACGGCAAGACTTCGCCCATCCAGCACACGGGGACGGGGATATTTCAGGACCTCCCCCAGAATCTGGAAGCGACGCGCTACCATTCGCTGGTGATCGAACCGGCGTCCCTCCCGGCGGATCTGGATTTGACGGCATGGACCTATGATGGGGATGAAAAAGTGATCATGGGCGTCCGTCACAAGGAATGGTTCCTTGAGGGTGTGCAATTTCACCCGGAGTCCATTTTGACGAGCGAAGGCAAGTCTTTGCTGGCCAACTTTCTCGAAGAGGTATCGCGATCGTGATTGCTGACGACGTTTTACGAAAAGCCCTGAGTGTTCTGGCCTCCGGGGAAAGGCTGCCGGCCGACGCTACAGGTGCAGCTGTCGAGGCACTGATCAGCGGCGAAGCTTCTTCGGTTCTCGCGGCAAGTTTTTTGACGGGCCTGCGGGTTCAGGGCGAGTCTGCAGACCAACTGGTGAGTGCAGCGCGAGCTTTACGGAAGCACTCGAGTCGGGTCTCCACACACCAGAAGCCGCTTGTGGATACCTGCGGAACCGGAGGCGATGGTCAGAGCACCTTCAGTATTTCGACAGCCTCGGCCCTGGTTGCCGCGGGCGCAGGTGCCGCTGTCGCCAAGCACGGAAACCGAGCAGCTTCAGGAAAATTCGGCGGTGCGGATACGCTCGAGGCCCTCGGTGTGGCTATTGAGCTTTCGGCAGACGGTTCCGGTCGCTGTCTGGACGAAGCCGGAATCGCCTTTCTGTTTGCTCGCCGACTTCATCCTGCGATGCGACACGTTGCGCCGATTCGATCCGAGTTGAAGATCCGTACGATTTTCAACCTCCTGGGCCCACTGATCAATCCCGCGGGTGTCCGCCGGCAGGTGATCGGCGTGCCCTCACGCGAGGCATTGACTTTGGTCGCAGAGGCCCTCGCGGAGCTTGAGGTTGAGCACGCATTGGTCGTTCATAGTCGTGATGGTCTGGACGAAATCTCGCTTGCTGCCGAGAACGACCTGATCGAGGTTCGCGAGGGCAAGCTCCGGTCGTTCACGCTGTCGGCCGTGGACCTCAAACTATCGGAAGTGTCGCCCGCCGACTTGCGGGCGGAGACTTTGGAGGATTCTGTCCGCATCGTCCGACAGATTCTGGCAGGTGAGCCAAGCCCGCAAGCGGATGTTGTGGCGGCGAATACGGGTGCGGCGCTGTATGTGGCGGGGCTCTCGGAAACGATCGAGGATGGTGTCAAAAAAGCCCAGGCATCGATGAGCTCGGGTGCGGCCGCTGATGCTCTGGCGCGGCTGGTCGAGATATCCAATCGCGAGTTCGCGCGAGGGGATGTGGCATGAGTACAAATCCCGAGGTTCCGGATATTCTGGCGAGGATTGTCGAGGTCGAGAAGGACGTCGTGGCTCGAGCGAAGAGAGAGATTTCGGTCGCCGAACTGCAGGCGGCTCCTCGCTACGCGGCCGATCGGCGGAGTCTGCAAGGCGCTCTGCGGCGACATTCCCCAGCCGTGATTGCCGAGTGCAAGAGGCGGTCTCCGTCCAAAGGGGTTCTGCGCGACCCGTATCGCCCTGTGGAGATTGCTCGTGGCTACGAGCAAGCCGGAGCGGCCGCCCTATCCATTCTGACCAACGAAGATTTCTTCGGCGGTAGTCTCGCGGATCTGAAGGCTGTTCGTGACGAGGTCGAGATTCCGCTGCTGCGCAAGGATTTCGTGATTGACGCCTACCAGTTGGAAGAGGCGCGCGCGGCGGGCGCAGATGCCGCATTGCTTATTGCCTCGGTATTGGAGGTCCGGGAGTTGGTGGATCTGACGCAGGCGGCGACGGCGATCGGCCTCGAAGTTCTCGTTGAAATCCATGAAGAGCGGGAACTGGAATCGGCTCTGGCGAGCGGGGCTGCCTTGATCGGGATCAACAATCGAAACTTGCATACCTTCGTCACGGATTTGGCGACGACCGAGCAGCTGGCCCCCGCCATCCCCGCCGACCGGCTCATTGTTGCCGAGAGCGGGCTCAATTCTGGCGCCGATTTCCGGCGCCTCGCGAGCGCAGGAGCGGGTGCTTTTCTTGTCGGCGAAGCATTTATGACCGCGGATGTCCCCGGCGATCGTCTCGCGACCTTGCTGGCCGAGGTATCCGCGTCGGAATCGGCGTAGGCATCCGATGGCGGTTCTGGTCAAGATTTGCGGCGTCACAACCCCGGCCGATGCCCGCATGGTAGCGGCGGCCGGAGCGGATATGATCGGGCTCAACTTCTATCACCAGAGCAAGCGGTTCGTGGACCTTGCTGCGGCTGTCGAGATCTCCGAGCAAATCCCGGATGATGTATGGCGCGTGGGGGTTTTTGTGAACTCGGACCGAATGGAGGTCGAGGAGGCTCGCCTCGCGGCCAGGCTTCATGCCGTGCAATTTCACGGCGATGAGCCGCCTGAAATGCTTCTTGGCTGGCCGTGTCCTGTCATTCGCGCGATTCGTGTCTATGATGAAGGAAGTATAGCGGCTGCGGTCGACTCTGAAGGGCCTGATTATTATCTCTGCGAAGGTGGAGCCGATGGCGGGTTTGGCGGAGCCGGGGTGGGTTTCGACTGGAACCTGGCTCGGCAGGTGCCGGCAGGGCAACTGATCGTCGCCGGAGGTTTGAATCCGGGCAACGTTGCGCAGGCAGTGCAGGCAACGAGGCCCTTTGCTGTTGATGTGGCAAGCGGGGTTGAATCCAGCCCCGGCTGCAAGGACCAGGAAGCGACGTTGGAGTTTATCCAGAATGCAAAATCAGCCTGATCGAAAGGGACATTTCGGCTCGTTCGGAGGCCGCTACGTGAGCGAGACGCTCATGCCGGCGCTCGTGGAGTTGGAGGAGGCCTACCGGAGGATTCGGCGAGACCCGGAGTTCAAGAAGGAGTTTCGCGAATTGCTCTCGGAGTACGTCGGTCGCCCGACGCCTCTGACGCATGTGTCGCGCCTCAGTGATCAATTGGGTGGTGCGCAGATCTGGCTCAAACGAGAAGATCTCTGCCACACGGGTGCTCATAAAATCAACAATACCATCGGCCAGATTCTGATCGCCCGGCGGATGGGGAAGAAACGGATCATTGCGGAGACGGGCGCGGGGCAGCACGGGGTTGCCTCGGCAACTGCCGCCGCACGCTTCGGCCTCGAATGCGAAGTTTTCATGGGCGCGGAGGATGTGCAGCGTCAGTCTCTGAACGTGTTTCGCATCAAGTTGTTGGGCGCCAAGGTTCGGGTGGTGGAAAGTGGTAGCCGGACCCTCAAGGATGCGATGAATGAAGCCCTACGCGACTGGATCACAAACGTCGAAGACACGTTTTATATGATCGGATCGGCGGCCGGCCCCCATCCCTATCCCATGATGGTGCGGGATCTGCAGTCGGTCATCGGTACCGAGACGAAGCGGCAATTTCGCAAGATTATTGGGGGACTGCCCGATGTCCTGGTCGCGTGCGTTGGGGGCGGTTCAAACGCAATCGGTCTCTTTCACCCTTTCGCCAAGGACGAGAGTGTCCGCCTGGTGGGGGTCGAAGCGGCCGGCCACGGGGTGGCCTCGGGGAATCATGCAGCGACTCTGACTGCGGGAACACCGGGCGTTCTGCACGGGGCGCGCTCCTATCTGTTGCAGGATGAAGTCGGCCAGGTCACAGAAGCACATTCCGTTTCTGCGGGGCTGGACTATCCGGGCGTAGGTCCTGAACATTCGTTTCTGAAAGATATCGGTCGAGCGGAATATGTCACCGCTACGGACGACGAGGCGTTGACAGCCTTGAGGCTGCTGGCCGAGACCGAAGGCATCATTCCTGCTCTCGAGACGGCCCACGCGATGGCCGAGGTCACGCGCCTCGCGCCGACCTTGTCCAAAGACCAACATATCGTCGTGAACCTCTCGGGCCGCGGGGACAAGGATATGGCGACGGTGGTCTCTTGCCTCGGCTTGGATGAGGGGCCTGTCTGATGAAGAGTTACAGCAAGCGTCTGCGAAGTTGCTTCCGCCGTCTCCAGAAAAAGAATGAGGCGGCCTTTATTCCTTTCCTGATGGCGGGCGACCCGAATCTCGATGCGACCGAGGAGATGGCGATGGCGCTGGTGGATGAGGGTGCTGATATTCTGGAAATCGGGGTCCCTTTTTCGGATCCCATGGCCGACGGACCGGTTCTGCAGCGCGCCGCCGAGCGAGCGCTTGCTGCCGGGACCAACTTGACGGGTGTACTGGATCTCGTCTCGCGCTTGCGGGCTCGAACGGAAATTCCGATTGTTCTCTTCGGCTACGCCAACCCTTTCCTGCAGTTCGGGCCTGAGGCCTTGGCGCAAGCGCTGGCGGCGGCGGGAGGCGATGCGGTTCTGTGCGTGGACGCGCCGGTCGACGAGGCGGACCAGCTTCGCCTGCCTCTGGCCAAAGCGGGCCTCGACATGATTTTCCTTCTCGCGCCGACAAGCACCAAGGAACGAATCCGGCGTGTGCTCAAGAGTGCCAGTGGATTCGTTTATTTTGTTTCGGTCGCCGGCGTCACGGGGGACAAACAAGTCCAGACCGGTCCGATCGCCGAGCTTGTCGGCAGGATTCGCGCGGAGACCGAGCTTCCGATCGGAGTTGGCTTCGGGATTTCAACGCCGGAGGAAGCCTCCAGCGTTGCCGCGATTTCCGACGCCGTCATTGTCGGAAGCAAGTTCTCGACCTTGGTCGAGGCGGCTTCGGATCAGGCGGCCGCGGTTGCTGCGGTGGCCGCCCTTGGCAGCGAACTGAAGAAAGCGACCGCCAGAGCAACCACCTGACCCTGCCATGGCCTACGCCGACACGATTACCTACTTGCTCGGCCTCGAGGCGAGTCGAGGATGGGATCTGAAGCTGGAGCGGGTGCGCGAGACTCTGGCCAGGCTGGGAAATCCGGAAGAAAAGTTTGCCGCGGTGCTGATTGCAGGCACGAACGGCAAAGGCTCGACCGCAGCGCTCGTGGAGAACGCCTTGCTCGCGCAAGGTTTGGCCGCAGGCCTCTACACTTCGCCGCATCTGGTCCACTTCACGGAGCGAATTCGGATCGGCGGGTGCGAAATTTCTCAGGCTACGGTGGTCGATCTGGTGGAGGAGGTCCGCGTTCTGGCCCCTCCCGAGGAAACAGGCCTGACTTTTTTTGAAATCACTACCGTTCTTGCACTTCTGGCCTTTGCCCGGGGCGGTATCGATGTCGGAGTTCTGGAGGTCGGCCTCGGTGGACGGTTGGATGCGACCAATGTCGTGGAGCCCGCAGTCTCGGCGATTACGAGCATCGGTCTGGACCATCGGGAGTGGTTGGGGAACACGGAAGTCGAGATCGCTCTCGAGAAGGCAGGCGTCTTTCGGTCGGGCCGCACAACCGTTCTTGGCGAGGGGCTGTCATCCGAGGTGGCGTCCGTACTGGAGCATCGGGCGGCCGAGATGGGTGCCGATCTGGTCCGACCGTTTGCCACGTTACGAGAATTACAGTTAGTCGGTCCTCATATGCAGCGAAACGCGGATACGGCAGCAGCGTTGCTGAAGGGCCTGAGCGCAGAATGTCCCGAGCTTGCTGTCTTGCCGGAGATTCGCGAGAAAGCCTTCACGGCGACCCGCTGGCCCGGACGATTGGATGCGCAATCCCTGGGCATGCCGCTCTGGATTGATGGTGCTCATAATCTGGAAGCCGCGGTGGCTCTGCGGGAGGCCTTGCCGGCGCTGTCGCAGGGGCTGCCCTATCGTCTGGTCTTCGCTGCGATGCGCGACAAACCCTGGCGCGCGATCGCAAGCCTGCTGGCCGCGGATGCCTCGGAGATTGTGCTGGTGGGTTTGGAGAATGAGCGAGCCGTAGCGCCCGAAGAACTAGCGACAGCTTTTCCGGAAGGCGCAGATGTGAGGATATTCGCGAGGCCCGAGGAAGCATTGAGGCAGTTGCTGCGGGAGTCGGCGGAGTCTCCCGTGCTGGTCGCCGGATCCCTGTTTCTCGCAGGTGCCGTCTATGAACTGATTCTCCAAAGTCGTGGGCTGTCGAGTGTTTTCGAACTTGGCGGCGGAGCCTTTTGATGGGCCACCGACAGAGTCTTCTTTTGGTTTGTATTCTCTGGGCGATGGGGGCCGGGGCCGCCTATGGTCAAGGACCACTGGGAGATTCCTTCGGGAACCGCAACACCGAATCCGAAGGCATTACGATCGATGCAGACTCGGTTTCCTATAATCGAGAAAAGGGGAAGCTGGAGGCGAAAGGCGATGTTGTAATCACGAATGGGGAAACCATTCTGGTTGCAGATCAGATCGAGGTGGATCGATCGACATCCGAGGCGACGGCGCGTGGTAGGGTTGTTCTTGAGGACCCGGGGGCAAGGATTCGCGCCCAAAGAGCAGTTCTCAGTCTTCAGGAGGAGACCGGCGTTCTGGATGATGTCGAGATCTACTTGCCGATGACTCGATTCCAGATGCGCGGAGCCTGGATGGCCAAGGGCTTCGGGCAGCGATACCAGATCCGTGATGGCGAGTTGACGACATGCCAATGCGAGTCGGGCGCGCCGGATTGGAGTATCTCCAGCCGACAAGTGGATTTGACTCTCGAGGGTTGGGGAGAGGTGCACGATGGCGTTTTCAAGATCAAGGACGTTCCGGTTTTTTATATTCCCTACGGGCTGATCCCGGTTCGCGAGCAGCGTCATAGCGGGTTTCTCTTTCCCCGGTTCGGAATCTCCAATCGGCGGGGTTTCCAGTATGTGCAGCCTTTTTTCTGGGCGATCGACAAGAGCCAGGACCTCACTCTGACATTCGACCTTGAGAGCTCGGCGCGTATCGGTCTGATTGGCGATTATCGCTATATGCTTTCGCCGGAGACCGCGGGTCGGATCTCGCTCTCCTACTTCAATGAAAGCCTGAGCGGGGATCGACAGTCCTATATCGTCGACCCGGAGACACTCGCAGATCCAACGGTGCCCGAGAATCGCTGGAGCGTGATCGGGCAACACCGGCAGCCGGGACCGTGGGAGAGTGCTCTTTACGCCAAGCCGTTCCTGGTGAGTGACAGCCTGTTTTTGCGGGAGATGAATACGCTGACGTTTCTGCCGGCGCGATCCTTGAATCTGACAACCTTGCGCTACACGACCTCCGAGGTTGGGGCATTGAAGTTTTTCGATGACGGCTTTCTCAAGGCGGAGGCTGTCTGGTACCAGGATCTGATTCAGGAGCAGGCCAAGGTGCCGCAGGCCTTGCCGCGAGTTTCCCTGCTGAAAACTTTCAATCTTCTGGATGGAAATTTACGCCTCGGCCTCAATACGCAGGGCGTCTACTATTATCGTGAGGAGTGGGCTTCGGGCGGGAGAATCGATATTGCACCGGAGGCGACGGTCCCCTTCAATTTGGGCCCCTACGGATTCGGGTCGGTCAAACTCACACTCCGGGAGACGGCCTATTTCCTGACCGATAATCAGATCCCTGACTGGCCCCCTGTCGAGGGTGTGCGACCCACTCGGGAAGTGGCGAGTTTCCAGAATCGCGAGACCTTGCAACTGCAGGCGAATTTTCGCTCCGAGTTGGCGCGTGTTTTTAATGTCGACCGCGGAGATTTCCTCAAGCTCAAGCATGTGATCCAGCCATATGGGGCCTATACGTATGTTCCCGAGGTGAACCAGGAAGATCTCCCGCTTTGGGATTCTCTCGATCGGATCAATGCGCGCAACCTTGTGACCTACGGCATTGCGACCAAATTCCTCGGCAAGTTTCGTCGGGGAGGGCGCTCGACGGCGGGAGTGCCCGCGGGCGAGACGGAAGGGAATGCGCTGGTGGGCGAGGCCCTCTACGGGCCGGCAGCAGCGCCGGTGGTCGATGGCGGGCAGGAGAGGACGCAGGTGCGGGAGATTGCCAGCGCCTATATCCAGCAAAGTTTTTCGGTCGTGGATTCGTTGGTGCCGGAGAGCGATGATTTGATCGATCGTTTCTCGGGAATCGATCTGGGCTTTCAGGTGTCGCCGGTCAATTGGGCATCTGTCCGAAGCCGTGCGGTCGTTTCGGTTGCCGATCGGAGCCTTCTATTTGCCGAGGTCGGTGCCAACCTTTTTGATCCGCGGCCGCGGCCCGTGGGCGATTCCGCATTGTTGCCCGGCTTGCGACCGGCGAACTCAGCCACACTCTATTACCAGTTCAACTCCGGAGGGGCGCTCGAGAACCTCAACCTGGCGGCTACCTATCGGTTGAACGATCATATCGCCGCATCCTACCTGGGTCGCTACGATGTTATCGCCGGGCGTTTTCTCGAGAACTGGTTGGGATTGCGCCTGATCTCCCCCGGGGATTGTTGGGTGGTGGATTTGGCCGTTGTCGACCGGGTCAATCCCGACGAGATCGATTTTCGCATTCAGGTCTCTCTGGTGGGACTGGGCTCTCTGGGGGATTCCCCGTTTCGCAGTTTCACAAATTCCTTCCCCTCTGTTGGCGGCGCGCGACCCGCAGCGGGTGCGCTCTACTAGTGAGCGATCGGCCCGCATGGTCGGTCGTGATTCCGGCGTGGGAAGCGAGTGCGACGATTGGTGCTTGTCTTCGCTCCCTCGCGGATCAGGTCGACGCCCCTTCCTTTGAAGTCATTGTCGTGGATAGCTCGGCAGGCGACGCTACCCGGGGGGCCGTTGCGAAGTTCGCTGAGGAATTGCGGGGACTGGAGTATCGCCATCTGGAGGAACGAGCCTTCCCGGGGAAGGCTCGAAATGCAGGTGCCAAGGCAGCCCGCGGAGATTGGCTCTTGTTTCTCGACGCCGATATTGTCGCGGCAAACGATTTGCTGGCCTCCGCGGATCGCGCGCTAAGAGAATTGCCCGCCGTGGTGGGTGGGGCCATCGGCCTGTCGGGGGCCCCCGGGGTATCGGCGCGATTGCGCCACCTTTTCGAGTTCAAGGAGAGTCTTCCCGGCGTTCCGGCCCGAAGAACCTGGCAGCTGCCGACCGCATGTTTCGCCATCGCCCGAGAACGATTCCTCGCCACAGGGGGATTTCCTGACGTGCGTGCTTCCGAAGATTGGCTTTTCAATTGGGCGCTCTGGTCGGCAGGAGAAGCCATGCGCTTCGATCCTCGGCTGCATGTCAATCACGCGACGGCTGACGGTTGGCGTGACTTCGCTCGGTACGCTCGGGTACTGGGTCATGCCTCGGGCGCCGCGCGGAGGGCGGGGGGGCTGCCCGGGCAGTGGTTGGTGCGGCACCCTTCACTGGCCTGGTTGCTGCCACCCGGCCGGACTGCTCGGGCGGTCGTATGGTGCGCGCGCTACTCGCGCCAGGACCTCCGACTTCTGCTCTGGTCCTGGCCGGCTTATTTCATCCTGGCCGGTATCTGGGCGCGGGAATTTCGCCGTGGGGTCCTTGGTTTGCCTCCGCCGCGCCCGGAGAGGTAGCTTAAGGCATCATGTCGAGGCGTGTCGAAAAACCGTGGGGTCACGAACTGATCTGGGCACATACAGATCGCTACGTTGGCAAAATCCTTCATATCAAGGCGGGCCAAGCCCTCTCCTTGCAGTTTCACGAGGAAAAAGACGAGACTATTTTCGTCCTGAGCGGCAAGCTGCGTTTTGAGCATGGCCCCTCGGAGGACGAAGCGTTGACCGAGACGGTCTTGTCCGAGGGCGAGGCTTTTCATATCGTGCCGCGCTATATTCACCGGATGATCGGGGAAACCGATTGTGATATCCTTGAGGTATCTACCCCGGAATTGGACGATGTCGTACGGTTGGAAGATCGATACGGTCGCGTGAAGTAGCTCGAAGGGAATCATGAAGACAGCCATCATCTCCGGGATCACCGGCCAGGACGGGTCCTATCTGGCGGAATTTCTGCTCGAGAAGGACTATCGCGTCGTTGGTCTCGTGCGGCGCTCCAGCACCGAGAATTTCAGTCGTATCGAGCATTTGCGGGATCGACTCGAATTGGAGCAGGCCGATCTGCTGGACCAATATTCGCTCATCGATATCGTGGCGCGCGTCAAGCCTGATGAAGTCTACAACCTCGCGGCTATGTCCTTTGTCCCGACATCGTGGACCCAGCCGGTTCTGACCGCCGAGTTCGATGCCGTTGGTGTCGTGCGGATGCTGGAAGCGATTCGTCTTGCCGACAAGCGGATCCGTTTCTATCAGGCATCGTCGAGCGAGATGTTCGGGAAGGTACAGGAGGTGCCGCAAAAGGAATCGACGCCTTTTTACCCGCGAAGCCCCTATGGCGTGGCCAAGGTCTATGGCCACTACATCACCCTGAATTACCGGGAGAGCTACGACCTTTTTGCTTGCTCGGGAATTCTCTTCAATCACGAATCGCCGCGTCGTGGCAAAGAATTCGTCACCCGCAAGGTGACCGACCATGTTGCACGGATCAAGCTCGGATTGATCGATGAATTGCGTCTCGGGAACCTCGACGCACGCCGCGATTGGGGATTTGCCGGCGACTATGTGCGTGCGATGTGGATGATGCTCCAGCAGGATGAGCCGGACGATTACGTGATTGCCACCGGCACTCAGCATACGGTCGGGGATCTGGTCGAGGTCGCCTTTTCGCATGCTGGCCTCGACTGGCGGGAACACGTTCATCAGGACCCGACCCTGATTCGCCCGGCAGAGGTCGAAACCTTGCTGGGGGATGCCACGCATGCTCGCGAGACGCTGGGCTGGGTGCCCGAAGTCTCCTTCGAGGAACTCGTTCGAAAAATGGTGGATTCCGATCTGGCGATTCACGAGAGCAAGCTGCGCTCACAGGGCCCATGAGAGTTCTGGTCTTCGGCGCAACGGGCTTTGCGGGAAGGCATCTCGTGGAGGCGTTGAGGCTTGCGGACCATTCGGTCTGTTCCGTAGCGCATCGCAATCCATCCGCGAGCCCGGACGCATCTGTGGAACACGCTCGATGCGATATCCGAGATGCCGATGGTGTGGAGGCATTGCTCACATCTTTCGAGCCGGATGCGATTGTGAATCTGGCTGGTCTGGCCTCGCCTCCGGCAGCGCATCGTCATCCCGCGGAAGCCTTCGAGATCAATGTTCTGGGTCCGGCTCATTTGCTTGAAGCCGCAGCCCGTCGGGAACGCTCGCCGCGTGTGCTGATCGTGAGCTCCAGCGAGGTTTATGGCCGCGTCGCGCCCGAGGAATTCCCGTTGACCGAGGAGGCCCGCCTGGCGCCAGCCAGCATATATGGTGCCAGCAAGGCCTCGGTGGACGGGATGACACGCGCCTTTGTCGCTGCCAAGGGGCTTGATGCGATCTGCGTCCGGCCATTCAATCATACCGGGCCGGGGCAGAGCGCTGATTTCGTTTGCGCCGATTTTGCCACTCAATTGGCGGAGATCTCGTTGCAGCGTCGCGCTCCGCTTCTCGAAGTCGGGAATCTGGATGTCACTCGAGATTTCACGGATGTCCGTGATATTGCTCGCGGCTACGTGGCCCTGCTGGAAAAGGGTCGCCCGGGTGAGGTCTACAACCTCTGTTCTGGTCGAGCGGTTCTGCTGCGCGGTATGGTGGAAGAGCTCTGCGCGATCTCCGGCGTGTCGCCGGAGATCCGCACCGCTGCCGAGCGTTGGCGTCCCGCAGAGGTCCCAGCCTATTGGGGGAGCGCAGCCAAGGCGGAGGCCGAACTTGGTTGGACGGCCAGCATCCCGTGGCGACGCACTCTGGAGGATCTTTACCGGGATTGTCTGGAGAGAATTCGTTGACCGGCGTCGCTCCGGCCGGAATCGAGGCCGTCGCTGTTACCAAGGCCTTTCCCCTCAGGGCGGGCCTGCGAAGTCTGTGGCGCGGCGCCACCGAGGATAACCGTCGCCTCGCCTTGCACGATGTGTCCTTCGATCTGGGGCCAGGCCAGGCTCTCGGCGTGGTTGGCGAGAACGGTGCCGGAAAGAGCACGCTCTTGCGGCTTGCGGCCGGCCTCAGCCAGCCCACCTCGGGTAGCATGCAGCGGCGCGGCACGGTCGCCTGCCTGCTGGATCTGTCGGCCGGTCTGGTGGACCAATGGACCGGCGAGGAAAATGCGCGGGCCGCCTTGCTTCTGCAGGGGATCTCCGGCGATTTGTTGGAGGATCGTATTGCGGAAGTCCGTCGTTTTGCGGAGCTTCCACGGCATTGGACCGAGCCCTTGCGGACCTACTCGGCGGGCATGCGCTTGCGGCTCGGCTACGGTCTGGCGATCTCGGGTCATCCGGAGGTCTTTGTCGCGGACGAGATTCTCGCCGTCGGGGACGAAGCCTTCGCCCGAAAATGCTCGCTGCATGTCACGGAGTTTCTGGCGGGCGGAGGAACGATGTTGCTGGCTTCGCATAATCTCTACCAAGTCGAGAAACTTTGCCAAAAAGCGATCTGGCTCAATCAGGGGCGAGTCGAGGCTGCGGGTCGGGCCGCCGACGTGACGCGTGCCTACCGGGAATTTGTCGAGGCAAGGGAGACGGATTCCGCAGCAGGCGGGACGTCGCCCGTCATGCCCAATGGTCGATTGTGTCTGGTCTCCGCGGCTGAAGGGGGCGAGATTTCTTTTGCCGATCCAGTTGCTGTGCAGGTCGATTTGTCCGGGCTGGCCGGGGCATCGTTCGGGATTGAGGTTCGGCGCCATACGGGGCAATTGATTGCGCGATTGTCGATCCCGGCAAGCGGTGCTCTGGAGATCGCCCCCGAGACCTTGTTGCCAGGAAGCTACAGCCTCCATTTGCGGGACGCAGATGGTGCCTTGCACAGCACCTCCGACGTTCGGATTCTCGGAGAACGACGAGAGCTGGGAACCGTGCTACTCAACCATTCCTGGGGACCGAGCTGAACGGCTCGGAGCAGGGGCATCGATGAGATTCTTTCGCGAGCTGGTTGAAAATCGCACCTTGTTGCTGGAACTGGTTCGACGGGATGTCCGCGGTCGTTTCGCTGGCGCGCGCTTTGGTCTTCTCTGGTCTCTGTTGAACCCGGCGATCCAGTTGCTGTCCTATGGCCTGATTTTCGGATTTCTCTACGGAGCCTCGGATCCGACGCGGCGCAGCGTTCTGGTGGCGTCCCTGTTTTGCGGGTTGTTCCCGTGGTGGGCCTTTCAGGAGGGCGCGACCCGCGGGATGACCGCACTGGTGGACCAGTCGGCCTTGTTGCGACGAATTCCGATGCCGCCTTTTCTGTGCGTTTGTGCCGCCACCATCTCGTCCTTTCTGTTGCAGATGATCGGTTTCCTGCTTTTTCTCGGTGCCTTCAGCCTGGCGGGACTGGTCACCCCGGCACTGGCCTGGCTCTGGTTACCTGTCGTGATGGGGCTTTCGCTTGCGTTGTCGTTGAGTCTCGGTCTGGTTCTGGCACCCATTTATCTGGCCCTTCGCGATACGATGTGGGTGGTCACCGCGCTGATGACAGTGGGTTTTTTCGCGTCGCCCGTTCTCTATGAGCTCGATTTCCTGCCCTCGAGTATCCGCTTTCTGGCGGCCTGGAACCCGATGGCCGCCTTGATCGGGTTCTACCGAAGCTTGGTTCTCGGGGTGGACGGGCCGGAAATTCTGACAATTGTCGTGCTGCTGGCCACGATTATCGGATTGGGGCTGGCCGCAATGTCTCTGATGAAGCGTTTGGAAGGTCGATTGGACGAATATTGGTAGCTTTCGCGCGTCAGAATTGGCGAAAACGGCGGCCGATTCGTCAAATGGACCGATTCTGCAGGCCGTGGTACGACGAGGATAGAGGACTCATTATTGGAACCATCGATCAAATCTCTTGAGGACGTGCTCGTTGAGCATGGCCGAGTCAGCATCGACGATTTGCGCAAGGTGCGCCGATTGCAGGAAGAGCGGGGCGAGAGAGTCGAGAAGCTTCTGCTTGATCTCGGGTTTATCTCGGAAGAGGACCTGCTCCCCGTTTTCAGCGAGCATCTCGGCGTTCCGCTGATGGCGGGGGCTGATTTCCCCGAGAAGGCTCCCGAAATCCCGGAGCTGAACGTCAAGTTTCTCCGACATGCGAAGCTCTTTCCGGTGGCCTCGGAGAATGGAGTCCTCCAAATTGCGATGACCGATCCGGGAGATCGGGATGTGGTGCAGGGGCTCGAAGTCGCCACCGGGTGCGAGATCACCCCGGTTCTGGCTCGAGAGAAAGACATTCTGGAAGCTCTCGATGCCCGCTACGGCGACTCCGCCGCAGACGGGGGAACCGCCGAAGACGACGGCACCGTCGAATTCCTTTCCGAAGATGAGGAAGATGTCGACCACCTGCGGGATCTCGCCAGTGAGGCACCGGTCATTCGTTTCGTGAATGTCCTGATCAATCGCGCGGTCGAGCAGCGAGCCTCGGATATTCATATCGAGCCTTTCGAGAACTCCCTGCAGGTCCGTTACCGGATCGACGGGGTGTTGCACGAGATGGAACCGCCCCAGCGTCGGCTTCAGGCGGCGATCGTCTCCCGCATCAAAATCATGGCAAAGCTGAATATCGCCGAGCGACGCCTGCCACAGGATGGGCGCATCAAGCTTCGTATGTCGGGCAAGGAGATCGACCTTCGCGTCTCCACGCTGCCCACTCTTTACGGTGAAAGCGTGGTTCTTCGTATTCTCGACCGCGATTCCATCGTGCTCGACCTCGCGCAGCTCGGTTTCCCCGGGGATACGCTGGATCGTTGGGATGAAATGATCGTCAAGCCGTATGGCATGATTCTGGTCACCGGCCCGACAGGTAGCGGTAAGACAACGACCCTCTACGGCTCGCTTGCCAAAGTGAACTCTCCGGACAAGAAGATCGTCACCGTCGAGGACCCCGTCGAGTATCAGCTTGACGGCGTCAACCAGATTCACGTCAAGCCACAAATCGGACTGACCTTTGCCAACGGTCTTCGGTCGATTGTTCGTCAGGACCCCGATGTCATCATGGTGGGCGAAATTCGTGACGCGGAGACAGCTCAGATCGCCGTCCAGGCAGCGTTGACCGGTCATTTGGTTTTCTCGACACTGCACACGAATGATGCCGCAGGTGCCGTGGCGCGACTGCTCGAGATGGGTGTCGAAGATTATTTGTTGGCTTCTTCTCTCCTCGGTGTGCTGGCTCAGCGTCTGGTTCGTAAAATTTGTTCCGAATGCCGCCACCAGACCGAAACCCTGCTTCCGCCCGAGATCGCCGGGCTGACGGGAGGGGCGGCGAGCGATGCTCGCGGATGGGAAGGCGAAGGTTGCGAGAATTGCGGTCATTCCGGCTACCGAGGCCGATCCGGGATCTACGAGTTGCTCGTAGTGGATGATCCGATTCGAGACCTGATTCTGAAACATGCTTCGGCGGATGCGGTCCGCGAGGAAGCCATCAAGCAAGGGATGCGCACGCTTCGCGAAGATGGTGCACTCAAGGCTCGCGATGGTGCGACGACGGTAGCGGAGCTGATCCGCGTAACGCGAGACTGATGCCGTCGTCAGCGCAACGCACGGAGGGCGTGCCTTCCCCAACTGTAGTCGGAGGCGTGCAGCCCGAGCCGAGGACACCGGATATCTCGATCATTGCGCCGCTTCATAACGAGAGGGCGAGCCTCGCGCTGCTGCTGGAAGAATGCCGCACGGTTTTGGACAACCCCGAGCTTGATTGGGCGCCGCTCGGTCTTCCCGACGGGCAGCGGACCCCACGCTGGGAGATGGTTTTCGTCGACGACGGATCCAATGACGGCTCCTGGTCGCTGGTCCAATCGCTTGCCGCGGACCATGCCGAAGTCCGCGGGTTTCGGCTGCGTCGCAATTTGGGTAAATCAGCAGCGCTTTCCGTCGGGTTCAGTCACGCGCGGGCACCGATCGTATTTTCGCTCGATGCCGATCTGCAAGACGACCCGAAAGAGATTCCCCGGATGGTGGCTTTGTTGGCGTCCGGCTTTGATCTGGTCAGCGGGTGGAAGCGCAAGCGCCACGATTCCCGGGCACGCGTTGTGGCTTCGCGCGTTTTCAATATGGTCGTGCGCCGACTCTATGGCCTGGAATTGCATGACTTCAATTGCGGGTTCAAGGCTTACCGACAAGAGGTGGTTCGCGATGTCCGCATCTACGGGGAGTTGCATCGCTTCATCCCGGTCGTCGCCGCCTTCAAGGGGTTTCATGTCGGCGAAATCGAGGTTTCTCATCGGGCCCGTCGTTTTGGTCAGTCGCGATATGGCTGGGGGCGTGCTTTCCGCGGCATGATGGACCTTCTCACGGTTCTCTTTCTGACTCGCTTCGACTCGCGCCCGGCCCATTTCTTTGGTTTGCCGGGCGCATTTCTTTTCTCGATCGGAATTGGCTGCGTCGGTTACGTGAGCTATCTCCGGCTCGCTTACGGTCAAATTTTCAGTCGGCACCCCTTGCTGATTTTCGGAGTGCTCTGTTCGCTGGCCGGCTTGCAATTGGTGACGAGCGGATTCCTCGGCGAAATGCTGGCGGCGCACCTGCCTCGCGACCAGGATTCAACCGTGCTGCGCGACCGGGTTGATTAGCTCAGACCGGTGATCTCGAGAATCGTTTCGACCCGCCTGGCCCAGGAAGATTCTGCGCGGAGGCGAGCGAGAGTTTCGGCAGAAGGCGAACTTCGACTGACGCGCGTGACGGTGGCCGCGAATGCCTCCGGCTTTGCCGTGACGACCTCGGGTATGGCGAGCATCTCCGGGATGGGTGTGCTGACCAGAGGGCAGCCCATGACCAATGCCTCGAAGGCCTTGAGTGGGCTGACGGCCATGGCCACCGCGGACTCGCGAAATGGAACCAGCGCAGCATCGGCATATTGCAGGTAGGCCGGAATGCTTTCGCGGGGTTTTTCCCCGAGGTAATGAAGATTGGCTCGTCTGGGCAGGGTTCGTTCGCCAGCGCGGCCGATCAGGTGGATCTGCGCCCCGGGGAGCTGGTCGGCGAGCGTCTCGATCAACTCGAGATCGACCCAGTCGCCCCAGAGTGCACCGACGTAGAGCAGCGTGGGTTCTCCTTGATGCAGATCGCTTGGTCGGGCGCGATTTTGATCGATCTCGAACAAATCGGTGTCGGCGGCATTGGGAACGTAGGCGCAGGGTCGCGTCAGGTCTTTTTTGATCCCCTCGGCAAGGCGACGCGACGTGGCGCTCAGGAAATCGGCTCTTGTCATCAGGGCGCGTTCGATGTCCGCGTCGAACCAGCCCAGCGCAAGATCGTCCTGCCAAAGATCGATTTGCTCATAGAGCACAACCGGACTCCCGGGCATGGCGTCGAGCAGCGGCATGAATTCCGCGTGAGGCGCTTCGATGAGTACCAGATCACTCGGGAGCAACGGCACCCGCTCGGAAGTATGATGAATTGTGGCGTGAGGCGTCTTCGGGCGACGGAGCGAGGGCCAGGGGAAGATGGGCAGGGCCCAGCGCCAGTCGATCGACCATCCGTCTCGCAGAAATTCTTCTGCGAGACGAGCCGGTCGGGAACCACCCCCTGTGTCTTCGGGTGGTACCAGGGAAAGAATTGTGAGGCGTCGTGTCGGTGCGATGCCTTGCCTCTGCAGGACCGGCGCGCGCCCTGCGCGTTCGGGAAACAAGCGCAGATACATTGAGCGGCGCCGATCATTGGCCGCATCCGCCAGCAGTCGCTCGTCCAGCCACGCATCCAGCCGCGGCGTTTGGTGTACCCGGGCTTTGAGCCAATGGCTCAGATCCTTTCGCCAATTTGTCAACGGGAGCCGCCTTTGCGGAACAGCCGCGCGGCGCTCGGGCCCATGTCCAGCTCCTGCCAGCTCTCTTCGAAGTTCGCTAGAAATTTGGGGTCATCGACCTGATCGGGAAAAGGAAAGTAGACGAACCGTGCGGTTCGGACGGCCCGATCGATATCGCTGCGGCCGGCGGCCGGGGGTGCGCCCGGTCTGGCCTGTGCTTTCGCTGTCCCGAGAGTAAATGTGGTTCCACGGCGTTCGCAGTAATACAGGATGGTTCCCGATCGATCCGCAAAGACCAGAAAGGGGTCTGATTTGTTGGTGAGGCCTCGCACCCGCGCGCAGTCTTCGAGCACCGTTTTATAATGTGTCGGCGGTGTCCGGGCCTCCCGAGCGAGAAGCGGTGCACTGGTCCCGAGCGCGAGCAGCGCCAGGCCTACGACCAGCGAGCCGAATCGTCCGGCCCGATCACGTAGTTGAAGGATCCCGTCGCTGATCAACAGGCCTGCGACCGGGATCAGCGCGAGTTGGTAGTATTCGGTGCCATGTGAGAGGTCGTCGATAAATCTCGTGGCAAAGACCAGGTCCTGAACCAGCACTCCCGCCCCCCAGGCAATCAGGCTCCACTCGGTAAGGTGGCGGCGGTTGGACCGCAAAAGCCCGACGAGTGCGAGACCGACTCCGATGGGAGTGAACACCATCACGGCGATCTGTCGGCCCAATTCGACCCAGAAATAGGAAGTAAATAGAAGCGCTGGCTCGACCCATCCTTGGGCAACCGTAGCTCCGGGCGTGGGAAAAGCCCGGTGGATCGAGGCGGCATGAAAATACCAGGTCGAGGCGAGCAACCCGCCTGCGATCCCCGCGATCGCCAGGGGAACCCAGCGCCGCCATGGTGGGCGGTTGGCACCCCCGAAAACAAGAACCGCGGCCGCCGGGGCCAGCCAGAAGACGATATGGGGCTTGAGCAACAGGCTGAGGGAGGTGAAAAGCCCCGCGATCAGGGCGGTGGAGAACCGTGGCTTCTTTCGCCAGGCCAGCAGGATAACCCAGCTGATCAGGGAGAACGCAATCGCGGTGGTGTCGTTTTGGAAAGCGGGCGCGTAGGCGAAGGCTAGCGGGGCGAAAATGGACCAAAACAGGCACAGAAGGGCTTTTTCAATCGCGACGGTCCGGGCCAGGCCGATAAAAAACACGAGACTGGCGACGAGCCATGCCACCAGGCCGAGCAAGCGCCCGGCGGTATCGATCGGGAGGTCTGTGGCGTCGCTCACCCAGGCCGCGATCTGAGGAACCAGCGGGATTTCCTTGATGAAATAACCAGGGTTTCCCATATCATCCACGATCGGGCGACTGAAAACCGCAAGCCCGCTCGAAAGGTTTCGAGCAATCATGGCGGTATGCGCCTGCTTCCCGGCCGCCCCCTCCAGCAGTGGCGCCCCTAATTGCGGTAATTGCACCAGGAGGCCGACCAGCAGCAATCCGGCGGCCAGTGCCCCCGTCCAGGGGGTTGGGGTTGAGCCTGTCATCACTCTTTCTGGTAGCTTCCCTTCGGGCGACAAGCGAAACACCGGCAGCGAATCGAGCCGAAACCCCACTGAATAAAACGTTTTTTCCGGTCTTGCATTGGCGCTCCCGGCTGGGTATGAAGCCGGAGGTCCGGCGGTCGGCAACTGCAGGACTGAATTCACGATGAGCGAAGAACAACCGAAAAAGGCCGGATCCTCGGCTGTATGGCTGGTCGTGGGTGCCCTGGTTCTTGGAGGGGCTATTGTTTCCTGGGAGCGTGGCTGGATCGGCCCGGATCAAATGACGGAAGAAGCCCTTGTGCAGAGAGCGCAGCTATTCTGGGACCGGAAAACCTCAGGCGATACAATGGGCGCCTATGAAATGATGGCCGAATCCTACCGGAAACGGGTCGGGCCGCAGGGCTTTGCTTCTTTCGGCCAGGGGCTGATCATTCATACCGGTGCCACCGTGCAATCAGCGACTCTGGACGAGGCCGGGGGCGTAGTGACTTTGGAATTAAGACATATTTTTAACAAACCGGCCTTTCGGGATCTCGAAAATCAGTCGATGATCACGGAAAGGTGGGTGTTTGAGGACGGTGCCTGGTACCGCTGGCCGCCGGGCCGTTCGGGAACTTGATCCGGGCGGAATCGTTTGATGACGCAAAGGGCCAGCTTTTTTGTTGTGAGGGGTTGAATTAATACCCAGTTTCGTTGTAACAGATCTTGCGGGGAAGGGAGCATGACCTTCAAGAGGAGGATTTGCGTGGGATTTCACATCCACGCAGATAGTTTCTCGAGAGGCGGTTCCGCTTTACCTGGAGGGATTAGGGAACAGCGGTTCCGCCGTAAAAACGATCGAAAAGGAAACGGTCGGGTGGACCCAAGAACCGAGAAGACCTTTCCAATTGAGGAGGAAGGTTATGAAAGAGGAGGCAGGAATGAAGCTTTGGAGCCCGACGAGGGCGTTTGTAGGTTTGGCCGTGACAGGGCTTGTCGCCTTGTTGGGTACGACCGCAATCGCATCAGAGAATATTTACAAGAACTACAACGGACTTCTGTCCTTTGACCCGGCAAACCGTCCGACATCGCCCGACGGGTTTGGTGCCGGCCCGACCTTGAACCCCGGTGGTTCCGGTCAGGTGCTGTACGCTGGATACTT